>JACDAR010000361.1 GCA_013695335.1 Rubrobacter sp. | reverse complement strand
CATCCGCGCAAGTTCGTGCTTTTCATCCACGTGGACGGGACGGACCCGATCGCCCTCGGAAAGACCTGCCGGTTCTGCACCAACTGCCAGTTCATCATCGTCCATCAGGATGAACTGGAGCAGGAGTTAGCCATCATCTTCCAGAGACGAGACCCGACCGTGATCGGCAACGACTATATGGTGCTCGGCACGGTGGACAAAAAAGCCTGGCAGAAGGGCCTGAAAGACGAAACCCCCGAGAGTGGCGACATGTTCGACCAAATAGCGGACTTCGAGAAGGAGTATGAGTTACACTACGATCCCGGCGGCTGGCGCCCGGCCTGAGACCGCCGCTCACCCGTTCTCCTCCAACCACGCCGTGATCGCCGCCTCGGCCTCCGCCAGCGCCTCGTCCACCGTCTCGTACTCCTCCTCGCCTTCCCAGACCAATCCGCCGATATCGAACACCCGGATGAACGAGCGGCTGTACTCGTCACGGCCAAGCTCGATCCAACCGTCCCGTACCCATCCGGCAACGTTCGGATGCCGCTCTTCGAAGAACCCAGTCACGCTCAGTATCCGGCTACCGAACCCCCACCGCGCGGGTCGGCTGCGCCGGTGAATCGGATCGGACACCCATCCTCACCGTACTCGACAGTCAAGGCGTGGGCGTTGCCGAGCAGATATTCGGCGGGTACCACGTCGTGGCCGAGGGCGGATAGCTCGCCGGTGACGGAAGACGGGATGCCTTCCTCGACCACGAGCAGGCCCGGTACGACGTGGCTGAAGCGTGGAGCTGAGACGGCTTTCTGTACGTCCATGTCGAAGTCAAGCATGTTGGTGACCATCTGTGACGTGGTCTGTTGGATGGTGCGTCCGCCCGGCGTGCCGAGCGCGATGCGGGGCTTTCCGTCGCGCATCACGATGGTCGGGCACAGCGTGTACAGCGGCTGGCGACCAGGATATACGTCGAAAACGTTGCCGACAGGCTCGAAAGGACTGATCCACCGCCCCGCTGCCGCACGAGCACAGGGCAACGGTCATCACGGCCACGAGTAGGACTTCATCGGGGTGATGTCGGCGGCTGAGACTGGTTACGCCTTTAGCCTTTCCAGATGCTCCTTGCGGAACTTGGCGACCTTCGGGGCGATGATGACCTGGCAGTACGGCTGGTAGGCGTTGTTCCTGAAATATTCCTGATGATAGTTCTCGGCGACGTAGAACTCGTCGAACGGCGTCACCCCGGTCACGATGGGGTTTCGCCAAATCCTTTTCGCATCCAACTCCGTGATGATCTCCTCCGCGATTAGCTTCTGCTTCTCGTCGTGGTAGAAGATCACCGAGCGGTACGACTCCCCCACGTCCGCGCCCTGACGGTTAAGCGTCGTCGGGTCGTGGATGGTGAAGAATACATCCAGAATATCCCGGAAAGTCAGCACATCGGGATCGAAAGTGACATGCACGACCTCAGCGTGACCCGTCGTCTCCGAACACACCTGCCGGTACGTAGGATTGGGAACGTGGCCGCCCGAATATCCGGACTCCACCTTCACCACGCCCCGCAATTCCTCATAAACAGCTTCGAGGCACCAGAAGCACCCACCCCCGAGCGTGGCGACCTCCGTGCGAGACGAACCGTTCTCTCCGTTCATCATCCCTCTTTCCGTATGTTTACTACGGTTCCGGTATACCGCACGAGGCTGGCAGATGCACGGTTCTCAGTCGCCACGCGCAGCCACGAAGAGGTCTATAGCCTCCGGGCTTCGGCTGTGCTGGACTCCATCGCCGAATGTTTGGGCTATGATCCGCAGCCACTCCGGGCGCCGCACCCAGTGGGATATTCCGGGACCGAATACCAGAAGACTTTGGAGGTCCACAGTATGCTCGAAGAAGAGAAGTTTTCCGTCAGGCTTGAGAATTCGCCTCGCCTCCGCGAATATCTGCTCCCTCGGTGCGCCTGACGGTATCTCATGTAAACCGAGGCCAAGCACCACGGCATCGCAACAGGCGTCGGAGAGCGGAACGTTTCCTGAGCCAGTTCTTTTCACATGCAACCGCGCATTGTCCGCTGGCGCAGATTCCAGGTCCCGCAGTAGCTTCAAGGTGGGTTCGATCTCATAGCGCCCATCTTCCCAGATATCTACCGACTCGATGGTCGCTGAGGGCAGAAGATCCCGAAGCAGATAGCTGATCCTGTACGTGCCTATGTGCAAATCCGCAACCCTCTCAGGCGAACGAACCCCACCCATCTCCAGCAAGCGCCCCACATACCGGCGGGCCGGAGCCCCATACACGAGCACCAGCCCAACCAGAGAGTTGATCAGCAAGAACGTCCCAGCCACAGCGAGAACATAAGATCCCCACACGAGAGCATCGAAGCCGAACCGCCTGCCAATAGAAAACGCCAACCCACCAACCCCTGCAAACAAACCTGAAGCCACAGCGAAACTCCACAGATTCGCGTAGATCACCCACCCCACATACCACCACGGCGACGGCCTTCTCCCCGGATTCGTCCCAGGAAACCAATGAACTCCCCTATCCATACCGATTCCTTCCAACTCTATCCCTTAAAATGAACATGTTCAATTATAATTACGCAGGGTTGTAAAGTCAATGATTGGTGGGATGTGGATTCGTTGCTTGTGGGTTGCGAGTATTCGGGGCCGGGGACCAAATTCGGGCTTTCGGGATGGTTGGACTTTCTGGCATCCCTGATTTCGTCAGGCCACGGGTGCAACCCTGGCATAGGCTTGGACGTAACGTGCTTAAATAGACCGTAGAATGAGTGAGGATCTGGGGAGATGATAGAGCGCATCAAGGAGTTCGCCCGGCGGATCTGGAAGGATTTCAGCAGGGGTAGGGCGGGCAAGCGTTTTCAGGGTCGCTACTATCGGCGCCAGGAGGATGGTCCTGGGCGGTTCGGGGTACGCAGGATCTTCAACCTCACCATTGGCACGCTGCTCGTGGCCGCGAGCGCCGTGGGTGGCCTGCTGCCGGCGCTTGGATGGGGAACCGCGATCATCGGGTTCGCCCTGATCGCTGGCGAAGTCCTGGCCGCAGCCCGGCTACTCGACTCGGCAGAGTTGAAACTGCGCCAGTTCTGGCAGTTCGTCCGCTATGTCTGGAACCACTCGTGGGCCGGGAAAGTCATGGTCTCCGTCGTCGCCCTGCTAGTTATCTGCGCCTTCGTCTACCTGACGTACTTCATGCTCTTCGTCCTCTGATAAACCCGGCCAGCCTCAGGCTTTGTACGGGTCGTGCTGCATGTACTCGGCAAGTTCGTAGGAGATCATCTCTCGCTCCTCGGCGATGTAGTGCTCTATGGCGCGCCTGAACGCGGGATGCCTGATGTCGTGCGCGCTATACATGACTGCGGGCAAGAATCCCCGCGCCAGCTTGTGCTCGCCCTGAGCGCCCGCCTCGAAGAGCCGCATCCCGCGCTCGACCGCGAACTCTATGCCCTGGTAATAGCAGAGCTCAAAGTGCAGGTTGCG
>JACDAR010000354.1 GCA_013695335.1 Rubrobacter sp. | reverse complement strand
GGTCGAGGGCTGGGAGCTGGAGCGCAACGAGCGGGGCAGCAAGATCGACTGGCGCTTTACGATGGCGGATGCCCGCATCAAGCTCAAGCGCCTCTACCCTTCATTCGACGATTGACGGTCCACTAGTCTTCTTTGCGGTATGGGGTATCGGCTCAATAGTTGTGGGAAGCACTCGCATCTATCAGACTGTACTGTTTATCCAATCTGCTTACTCAGTTCGCGGCGTTATAGTCCACAACAGGAGGGAGTTGGAGGGAGCAGATGGGGGCGACATCGTAAGGTATTCTAGGATCGAATTTCAGGCAAGGAATGGCCTGGTTGTGGAGTTCGAAGATACGAGAGTCGCCGAAACCTTTATCGTACGAAGAAGGCAAAAAGTAGGCACCGAAGTTTCGGTCCTCTACGATCCCACAGATCCCCACAACGCAAAGTGGGATGCTTTTCACTCGCTTTGGTCTCAGCATATTCTCTATATGATATGGGGTGCAATTCTCGTAAGTTTTAGTCTGTGGTGGCTTTCCGGTTTGCTGTGAGCACGAAGTCCCGCCAGCCGGGCTTGCACGCCGGAAACCCCTGACGGATCTCGGTCAGAAAGCGGAACGAACGGCAGGAGATATTCCATTAGCGATGAGCTAACCTGTCGCCAGAGCGGATGAGGAGGAAGATCTTTGGAGACGTCCCAGCGAAATACCGAGCGCATCACGCAGCAACTATTCGGTGAGATGGGCGGAACCGTGACGGACGGTTTCCCTGTGATCCATTCTCCCGTGAGCCACACGGAAGTCGGCACAACATATCTGCGGGCGCCTGGCGTGGTCATGCTGGCCAGGCCCCGGACCAACGTCGCTGGGCTAGCCGGATTTCTGGAAGGCTTCGACCCTGAGCTGAATTTCCCGGATTATGTCAACGATCCCACGCCACTCCCTGACTCAACCCAACTCTGCAAGACTGCGGGGCAGCTCTGCTACGCGAGCTTCGGCCCCAGGCGAACTACCAACGAGAACGCAGCAGCGTACATCGAACGGCTCACTTCGGCGGGGCATGGGTCCGTGCTGGAACACTCGAACTTCAGCTTTCTGCTCTACGGCATCAGCCGCAGCGTGACGCATGAGTTGGTCCGACATCGCGCCGGCGTCGGAATCTCCCAGATCTCTCAGCGCTACGTTTCCGGATCGGTGCTGCGCTTCGTGGAGCGGCCGGAGTACCAGGAAGACCCCGAACTCCACCGGCTCTTCGAGGAGCGGGCCGACAGGGCCGCCGCCGAGTACGAGTCGATGGCCGGTCGTCTGCTCGAGTATCAGGAGGGCGGGAACGCCATGCTCTCCGCTGATTACAAGACCGATGCGCGCAAGAAGGTGCAGCAGACTGCGCGTTCGCTGCTGCCCAACGAGACCGAGGCGCCGATGGTGTTCACGGGGAACGTGCGGGCGCTCAGGCACATAATCGAGATGCGGGCCGACGCGCACGCGGAGAGCGAAATCCGGAACCTCGCCGTCCGTCTCTTCCTCTGCCTCGTTACGACCGATCCGATCCTCTTCGGGGATTACGTTCTGGATACGCTCCCGGACGGCACCCACACCATATCGACCGAGCACCGCAAGGCATAGAGATGGCCGCAAGCGCATCTTAACGAGGTGGTCTTTACTTTGGGCTATCGCCCGTCCTGCTGCAGATATTTGTGGACGAAGGCTATCGCCATGCTGCCCTCGCCGACCGCAGAGGCAACGCGTTTGACCGGGCTGAACCTCACGTCCCCACAGGCGAATATGCCTGGGAAACTAGATTCTAGGAGGTAGGGATCCCGGTTGTGCGACCAGCTCCCTGCCTTCACCACGTCGTCACCAGTCAGGACGTATCCCCGCGCATCGCGTGCTATGCCCGCTGGCAGCCACCCGGTCTCCGCATCAGCCCCGATGAAGACGAAGAGGCCGCCGCAGTCGTGTCGGCGCATCTTCGCGCTCCCGTTATCTCGTACATCGATCTCTGTTAGATGGGTTTCACCGTGCGCGGCGACCACCTCAGAGCGCAGTTGGACATTCACGTTGGATTTTCTGTCTAGCTGTTCGATCAGGTAGCGGGACATACCTTTTTCCAGGGAATCTCCTCTGACGACGAGCGTCACCATGCGCGCGTGGTTGGCAAAGTACAGGGCTGCCTGGCCGGCCGAGTTTCCGGCCCCGATCAGGTGTACGTCGAGCCCGTGGGTGGCGCTCGCTTCGCTGCGGGCCGCCCCATAGTAGATGCCCTTGCCGATGAGCCTGTCGAAGCCATTGCTCGTGAGGCGGCGCCAGGTCACGCCGGTGGCGAGGATGATCGTCCGCGCCCGGACGGCTTCGCCGCCATCGAGGAAAACCTGGTGTGTATCCGGGTCTATCCTCGTGACAGAGCGCGTCACCAGGATCTCAGCCCCGAGCCGCTTTGCCTGCTTGAGCGCGCGGCTCGCCAGTTCGTCGCCCGAGACGCCGCTCGGAAAGCCCAGGTAATTTTCGATCCGCGATGAAGTTCCGGCCTGACCCCCTGGCGCTTCGCGCTCGACAACCACGGTGCTCAGCCCCTCGGATGCGCCGTACACCGCCGCCGCGAGGCCAGCCGGCCCGCCACCGATGATGACCGTGTCGTATTCAGCGAGGCTTGCGCTGGTTTGAAGACCGAGAGCCTTTGCAAGGTCGCGCTTCGTGGGCTGGATGAGGA
>JACDAR010000353.1 GCA_013695335.1 Rubrobacter sp. | reverse complement strand
AAGCCCGCCGCGAGGGATGACCTGGCAGTTTGAACGGCGCCGTCTATCGTGTCGGCGAACCCGAGGGAGAGGGTCGCATCCTGGTTGTCCACGCCATCTACCTGAAGCCTCGCCGTCTGGACCACGTTGCCGTCTGGTGAGGAGCGATAGTTCCAGTCCATCTTGTAGTCGGATTTCAGATCCTGCCACCCGTCGCTGGTGTCCTTGTATCCGGTGGAACTCTTGCCAAACTCGGGCAAGGCGACCAGGGCGCTGGATACTCCATCGTTATCGTCGGCCACGAGGGCTGTGCCGCGGACGGCGCCAGAGTCTTCGTCGCCGCCGTTATCGAGAGATGGATCGTAGAGTGCGTAGACCTGATAGGGTTTGCCCGAGAGCGACTCGAAGTCCACGTCCACAAGCACGGTGGCGCGGGCTGGGTCGGTGACGTACGTCTTGGTTATCCGGTACTTGCCATCTTTGTCCGTGTTGATCTGGCGGTAGACCAGCGCCTTCTCGTCCACCAGTTCGACCTTGTGGGTCGTGGCTTCGGTCTCCAGCTCGGCGAAAGTCTTGCCGTCGCTGACGATGAGCTGCATGTCCCGCGCGCTGGGCGTCCCGAGATCCGGATAATAAACCTCGGTCATCCTTCCATCGTCTATGGTGTACCAGACCTTGCTGTCCGTAGTTGTCGAAGTTCCGTAGCCGTCCTTGTCTGCCTCGGTCCACACGGCCTTGCTGCCCGGAGCACCGGGAGCGGTGCTTGAGGGCTTGGCGTCCCCGGCCTTAGACCCGGCTGTGGCAAATACCACGACCACGAAGATTAGAACCGCCATCCCGAAAAACAACCGAGGTCTTGTCGGCAACCACTGCACCATCGCTCCCCTTTCTCACCCGACCGGGAGTTCCCGGCGCCCTGTCTATTAGATCCGGCCTCCAACAACGGCCTTTCGCCCGAAAATCAACGGCGCGCAGGGTTGATCTCCCCCTGTTTCCCTTTCTCTATGAGACCTCGCAGTATATGGACTCGACATCCACATTTGCAAGATACGTTTCGTGTTTATTCGAGAAGCCTTCGATCTCAGATGGATGCGGCGAGACCGTTCCCGCCTCGACTACTCCGGGTTCTGTTGCTGCTCCCACCAAAGGCCCATCCTCGCGGTAGTGCCGCCGTCCACGTACAGAACCTGACCCGTCACGAAATCCGCAGCGTCGGAGGCGAGGAAGGCGACGGTGGGGCCGACGTCCCTTGGAAACCCGATCCTGCCAGCCGGAACCAGACTATTGCCGAACTCGGTTGTGTAGCCTGGCGTATCGAAGTAGCGGGGGACCTCGATGAGGCCAGGCCCGACAGCGTTCACCTTGACGTTCCGATCCGCAAGCTCTATCGAAAGCTGGCGGGTGAAAGCGTTGATCGCGCCCTTCGTCGCCGCGTAGGCTGTGTGGTTGGGAAATCCTGCGAAACCATGCACCGAAGTGATGTTGATGATGCTGCCGCCTCCGGCCTCCAGCATGAACGGCACCACCCGCCGCGCGAGGAAGAAGTAGCCCTTGATGTTCAGGTCGAAGACCGAGTCGTAGGTTTCTTCGTCGGTTTCGAGGAAGGGCAATGCTTTCGTGACGCCAGCGTTGTTGACCAGAATATCCAGCCCGCCGAGAGCGTCGGCGGCTTCGTCTACCGTCCGCTCGCAGTCGGGGACTTTGCTCAGATCGCCCTGCACGGCCACTGCCTTGCCACCGTGTTTCTCTATCTCGGTGACCGTCTCGTCCGGCTCTGTGTGGGCGTAGTGGACGGCCACCTGCGCGCCCCCCTTCGCAAGCTCCACGGCGATGCCCTGCCCTATGCCCATGCCCGCGCCGGTCACCAGCGCCCGCTTGCCGGAGAGGTCGGCCATCACTTCACCTGTTCCTGCTCACCGCGCCGCTCCCATCCTTCCGCGAAAAGGTTGAAGTGGACGTCCTGTTTAGGGTGGGCCGCTATGGTTTCTTCGTTCAGCTCGACGCCGAGGCCGGGGCCTTTCGGCAGCTCGAAGTAGCCATCAACGACTTCGGGGAGGCCCGTGGCAGTCTCCTTCACCCAAGGGTCGGCGAAGTCGTTGAAGTATTCCTGGATGCGGAAGTTCGTAGTGCAGGCGGCCAGGTGGAGGGCTGCAGCAGTGTTGATCTGCCCCCCCACGTTGTGCGGCGCGACCGTCACGTAGTAAGCGTCGGCCCACGCCGCGAGCTTCCTCGTTTCGAGCAACCCACCGATGTGGCTGATGTCCGGCTGTATCACGTCAGCAGCCTGCATCTCGAAGACCTCACGATATTCGAGGCGCTGGTGGATACGCTCTCCCGTCGCCACGGTCGAGTTTATGCCGTCCGAGGCTTTCTTGAGTGCCTTCAGGTTCACGGGAGGCACGGGCTCCTCGACCCATCCCAGGCCGTACGGCTCCATCATCCTGGCCATCTCGATGGCTGTCGCGGGTGAGAAGCGACCGTGCATCTCAAGCAGTATCTCCGGCTCAGGCCCGATGGCGTCGCGCACGGCCTCGACGAGCGACACCGCCCGCAGCTTCTCGTTTCGCTCCATCTCGTAGTGTCCAGGCCCGAATGGGTCGAGTTTCAGCGCCTTGTAGCCACGTTCGACGACCTTCTTCGCGGCCTCGTGAAACTCTTCGGGTTCGCGCTCGACCCTGTACCAGCCGTTGGCGTAGGCTTTCACGCGGCCGCGCACGGGACCGCCGAAGAGGTTGTAGACCGGTTGATCCAAAGCCTTGCCCACTATGTCCCAGCACGCCGTCTCGAAGGCGGCGATGCCGGTGCTCATAACCTCGCCGGCCCGCGAGAAGTCGTCGCGGCCGAGCTTCTTCACCAGCTCCTCGATGCGAAACGGGTCGTGGCCGACGATGTGACGCGGGGCCGCCTCTTTCAGATAGCCAACCAGCGCATCTGTGTGGTTCACCATCCGCGCTTCGCCGAGGCCCGTTAGACCATCGTCGGTGTGCAGGCGCACGATGGTCAGGTTGCGCCACTCCGTGCCGACGACGAAGGTCTCTACGTCCGTGATCTTCATGCAATCTCCTTTGCCTCGACGGGGATGCCTGGGAAGCTCGCGCCACGTTCGGTAGTCTCCGCACCAGGGTAGTAGCGTTCCAGCATGGAAAGCCCGATCTCCGCGCGCCGTACCCGCTCGCGGCCGAGCGCGATGGCCGTCGGCTCAAGGTGCGTCCCACTCGGGTAGATGTTCGGCGCGTTCCGCAACCCGAACTTCACGAACACCGGCGCCGCGACGCGGACGAGATCCGGAATCTCATAATGCCGCACGAACCCGCCGAAATCGTCAGGAACCTCCACGTACACGTCAAGCGGGAGGTTAGAAACAGCCCGTATCGATGCGAGCTGCGCCAGGGAGAGGTCAGTCGGCACGTTGTAAGTATCAGCCCCGAGGTCTTCCATAGCCTTGATCGCTGCGGCATTCGCCGCAGATAGCTGCACGGATACCTTGACGACGAGGTCTTCCGGCAGATCCCCGTTCGCCTTGAGATCCCGCAGCACCCAGAGCAGTCCCGCATCTGCGACGAGAACGCCGCGCAGCCCGAGGCTCACGCCGCGCAGCACGTCTTCGAGGGCGTAGGCGAGCTGGTCCTGACCGCGATGCTGCGCCCCCAGCGTCTTGCCCGCGCCGGAGATCACGGACGCCCCAGTCTCCCACGAGGCGCGCGGCCCGACGAACAGCGAGAGTTCAAGGTCGGCCTCTCGCGCCATCGCGCACATCTCCCGGATCTCGGAGTCCGTCAGAAGCATGATCCCGGACCCCTGAGAGATCCTGTGCAACTGCACCCCGCGCTTCTCCGCCTCGTCCAGCACCGCCTCCAATACACGCGGCCCTTCGACGCTAGGTATCTCCACCCGGTACTGCGCCCCATCGGGAAAACGCTTCTCCGATTCGGGAAGATCCACGAGGTCGCGGCCAGGCAGGCCGAGGCCAGCCAGCAGGTCGTTCGCTTTCATATCCCCTCCTTCTCCCAGGTTTTCATATCTTCGATGTCACCTTCGTCGAGCGCGGACTCGATATCCTCCGCCGTGTTCTCGAGGTGGACACGCATCTCACGCCGCGCTCCTTCGGCGTCTCCCTCCTCGATGCGGCGCAATATCTTTTCGTGCTCACCGAGGGCGCGCCTGGCGCTGCCTGGCCGGGAGGCGCTCACCTCACGGCTGGCCCGCAACAGGTCAACCACGGGTTCGAGCATCGTCAGGAGTACGCCGTTGCGCGCGGTTCGCGCGAGAAGCGCGTGGAACTCCACGTCAGCGTCCACGTATCCTTCCGGCGTGTCTATGAGGTCGCGCATTCGGTCTATCTGCTCACGCATAGCCGCTATGTCTTCCACGCTGGCCCGGTCTGCCGCGAGGCCGGAGATCTCGACCTCAAGGATTCGCCGCATCTCCAGAAGCTCCCAAAGCGTCTCCCCCCTCAACCGCAGCAAGAAGCCGAGCGTGGCGCGCAAGGCGTCCGTGCTTCCGCCACTGACGACAGCACCCCGACCGTGTTCGATGCTCACGATCCCACGCGCTTCAAGCAGGTTCAGCGCCTCCCTCACCACGGTTCGGCTCACACCGAGCCGATCCACAAGCTCGCGCTCGGGCGGAAGACGATCCCCAGGACTCAGGCCACCCGTGATGACCATGTCAAGGAGTTGCTCCGCCGCCCGGTCCCTCAGCCTCGTCCGTGGCGCCCGTTCCCTCACCCCACAATATTGTCATACCAATCCTGGCAAGTGTCAACACGGTGGGAACTTGGGCGGCGCCGGTTGGTAATATTGCCCGGTGTGCTTTTGATCCGACTTTTTACGAAGGAGTGGGAATGGCCGGAACGGTCGAGGAGATTTATATAACTTCGGAGGGCAGCGCCGATATGCGGCGCGTGGATGAGGTACGGGCGCTCGAAGGCTGTGGCTTAGAGGGCGACCGGTATTGCAAGGGTACGGGCTACTGGACGCGGTACGGAGACGTTTGCGAGGTCACCCTGATCGAAGCCGAGGATCTCGATGAGATCCGGTCTGAAGGACTCGGAATCGAGAACGGCGAACACCGTCGCAACATCATCACCCGCGGCGTGCGGCTTGAGGATCTGCGCGGGACGCGGTTCCGGGTCGGGGAAGTCACCCTGAAATACGACAGACCACGCCCGCCGTGCCGTCACGTCCAGGATCTTACGGAGCCGGGCATGACGCGTGCCCTGAAACGCCGTGGCGGCATCTGCGCCAGGGTCGTTGAGGGAGGTTTCATACGCCCACAAGATGAGATAGTGCCGCTCGAAGCGCCAAAGCGCCTGCCGTGAAAGTGAAGATATAGCAGTTGTTCCGGCTACTCTTCATAGGCGATGTCGTCGGCGATTCCGGGTGCGCAGCCGTCCGGGATTTCGTTCCGGGTTTGCGGCGGGAGCTGAACCTCGACGCCGTGGTGGCGAACGGGGAGAACTCCGCGCCGGGCGGCAGGGGCATCAGCGCCGAGAGCGGGGCGGATCTCCTGAATACCGTGGACTTTCTCACTCTCGGAAACCACGCCTTCGACGCGGACGACGGGACGTTTCTGGAAGCGGAGCCGCGCATCGTGCGGCCAGCCAACCTCAAAGAGAATGCGCCGGGGCGTGGCTGGGGCGTGTTCGAGGCGGATGGGGCTCGTGTCGGGGTCGCCAACGTACAGGGAAGGGTGTTTCTGGACAATAGACTGCGCTCGCCGTTCGCGGCGGCTGACCGGGCTATGGAGGAACTCAGATCTTCGGGCGCGGACGTGGTTCTGGTAGACGTACATGCCGAGGCAACGAGCGAGAAACTGGCCATGGGACGACATCTGGCGGGGCGGGCGCAGGTGGTGGTCGGAACTCACACGCACGTCCCGACCGCTGACCTCGATGTACTCGAAGGCGGGACAGCGTATGCGACGGACGTTGGCATGACGGGAGATCCGGCTGGCGTCATAGGATTTAACGGGGATCAATTCTTAGGTCTCTTTCTGGGAGAGCGAATCTCCGGCCTCTCTGTGGCAAAAGGCCCTGCCGACCTGAACGCGGTTCTGATCGGGATAGACGTGGAGAACCGCCGCGCCGTCAGCATCGAGCGCGTATACCGGGGAAGGGCCGAGTAGCAGGATAACGGGCTCCGCGGGTTCGCGGATCTGTTTAATGGGGATCAGGGCTGCGGGGTGGCGTGGCCGGCTTCGATCAGGGCCGTGGCCACGTCTGTGCCGTCTTCGAGTTCTATGGAGGCTACGTACCGGCCGAAGGTTGTCGTGTCGCGCTGGGTGGTGAGCCTGCACTTTGTCCCGGGCGGCACGAGGCTGACGAGGAAATCTCTGGCGGCCTTCCCGCGTTCTCTCTCCTCAGGCGGGCCGGAGAACAGCTCGGGGGCGAAGGCGCCTTGAATGCGGATCATCCGGTATGCGTACTCGTCCATGCCGAGCGACGCCATTACATGGACGGTGTCACCGTCTACAACCCGCTCGACCACCGCCCGGTACGGTCCATAAGGAACGTCCAGGCTCTCGGGCCATTCCTGAAACTGGACGGGTTTGCTCATCGTCTCTCCGTTGTGGCTGGTGATTTGCCAGAACGCTTCAGCATTTCAGGAATCTGTTATAGAGAGCCCTTGTCTCAGGCGAAGGCTCCAGGCCGTATTTCCGATCCAGGATGCGTTCGCACAACCTGTATTGCTGCAAGGCTCTGGCCCGTAGTCCCAATCGAATGTAGCATTCCATTAGCAGGCGGTGGCTGTTCTCGTGGCAGCGATCCTTCTCCAGTATCTGGTAGCAAGCCCTGACGCACTCCTCGTTCTTTTCGGCCTTGTCGTAGTGAACGGCGAGCCTGCACAGTATGTCTATGTAGGCGTTGGACAGGCGCTCGCGTTCGATCATGGTCCAGTCCTCGTAGAGGTCTTCGATGAGGAAGTCGTCCCTGTACAGGGCGAGCGCAGCTTCGTACTCGGCTGCCGCCTCGGCGATCCTGCCTTCCTTCTCCAGAAGACGCCCCTGATCGTAGCGGTCGTCGAACTCGTTGACGTCGGTGGATACGCGCACCGCTGGGCTCAGGCGATAGCGCCCCTCTTCGAGCAGAACGTAGTTTTCCGACACCGGGCATTCTCCGAGGATCTTGCGCAGCGCATGGACTGCGGAGTTCAGGGACCACTTGGCTTTCTTGGCGTTGGACTCTGGCCACATCCAGCCCATCAGGTAGTCCTGGGATACAGGGCGCACGCGGTTCGCCAGCAGGTACTTGAGTATGGCCTGTGCCCTGCCGTTGCGCCCCAGAGAAACTGCCTTTCCATCCCTGAAAAGCTCGAAGCGCCCGAAGCATCGCGCCCACAGGTGGGGCTGCGCCGGGGAACCCATCCCACGGGGGAGGCCCCCTGAATCTATCTCCTGGGCCGCACTCCGGATTGCCTCAGAGCTGGCTCCCCTGGCGCTGAATGCCGTAACCATGGACCCATCCGACCTGCGTAAGAAGAGCAGATCCGGGTCCCGCTCCAGGTAATATCCGACCGGTAGATCTAACGCCATTCCCTGCATATTCCTCTCCAGACCGCCG
>JACDAR010000320.1 GCA_013695335.1 Rubrobacter sp. | reverse complement strand
GGAAGGCAGGGGTGTTCAGGCCGTCGCGGGAATAGTCGTAGCCAGCCCGGAGGAGCTTCGTCCAGGTGTCGGCGTTTTCGTCCCAGTGGCGGCCGACGCTTTCGTGGTCCATGTGGCCTTCCTCGTGGATCTGGAGGTTGCTCGGCATCTTGGTGGCACGCTTCGTTTAGACTCTAGCCTATGGGCAGAGATCACGCGACACCGGACATGGGGATGCATCTCAGCGGGCTGTACGTTTACCCGATCAAATCCTGCGGCGGCATCTCGCTGGACACGGCCGAGGTGGATGAACGGAGCATCCGCCACGACCGTTGCTGGATGCTCGTAGACGAACATGGTGTGTTCCTCTCGCAGCGCGAGGTTCCACGCCTGGCGCTCATCCGGGTGGATATAGGCGCAGACGGACTATTTCTCGAAGCGCCTGGCATGGCGGACCTGCGCGTGCCATTCGCGCCGGAGGGGGAGACGGTGCTGGCGCGGGTGTGGGATGATTTCGTGGAGACGCTACGTGTGGGGGATGAGATCGACCGCTGGTTCAGCCGCTTCCTTGGCTTCTCGTGTCGGCTGGTTCATCTTCCGGATTACTCGGTGCGGCCCGTTGATCCTGACTACGCTGAGGCAGGCGACAGGGTCGGGCTCTCAGATGGGTTTCCTTTTCTCATGATCTCCGAGGCTTCCCTCGACGACCTGAACGGCAGGATGGAACATCCGCTCCCGATGGAGCGCTTCAGGCCAAGCCTGGTGGTTCGGGGTTGCGGGCCCTTCGCCGAGGACGGATGGCGCCGCGTCCGGGTTGGCGGTATCACCTTCCGGGTGGTCAAGCCTTGTGCGCGGTGCAAGATCACCACGGTTGACCAGTCGAGCGCCGAGGCTGGCAAGGAGCCGCTAAGAACCCTGGCTACCTACCGCAAGGTGGGAAGCCAGGTCTTCTTCGGACAGAACCTGATCCACGACTCGACAGGCGTCCTGAAAATTGGCGACGCCGTGGAGGATATCGGGCCGCATCCCGCATAGTTTCCCGCGAGACGATTCCAGAAATAGACGCAAGATATCTGGGTTTAGGTGGAGAATCACCCGTGGAGCGCGAAAATTGTGTAAATTACGCAACTAAGGCTTTGGGACAAGCGTACGCGTGGGGGCCAATGAGAAAGATAGCGTTTACCAATGCGAAGGGCGGGGTTGCGAAGACCACGACCTGCGTGAATGCGGGGGCGGGCTTGGCCCGGGCTGGTTACCGGACCCTTCTCGTGGACTGCGACACCCAGGCGCAGGTGACGAAGAGCCTTGGTATCCAGGCTGGCGAGGGATTGGCCGAGCTTATACAGGGCGACGCCGGGCTGGGTGACGTGCAGGTCGAGGCTAGAGAGAACCTGTTCGTGATCTCCGGCGGCGGGGCGCTCTCCGGGGCGAAGCGTTTGATCTCCCGCCGCGATATGCGCTCGGAACTGGTGTTGAGCGAGGCGCTTGCGGACCTTCAGGGCTACGACTTCGTGCTACTGGACACCGCGCCTTCGTGGGACGTTCTCAGCGTCAACTGCCTTTTCTACGTAGAGGAAATCCTGATCCCGGTTTCAATGGAGGTGCTTGCGCTGCAGGGGGTTGGCGATTTCCTGATCCGCGTCAAAGAAGTGCAGCAATACAGGGACAACCTCGTCATAGGTGGCATAATTCCCACGTTCTACGATGGCCGGGTGAAGAAGAGCGCCGAGATACTGGAGCAGTTGGAGCGTCACTTTCCTGGCGCCATCCTTCCGACCATCCGGTACAACACCAGGATCTCGGAGGCGCCTGGCTTCGGGCAGCACATCTTCGAGTACGCGAAAAGAAGCAACGGGGCCACGGATTACAACCGCCTGGCACAGCGGATCGCGAAAGGGGCGTGAGCGAACGCATGGGGAAGAGGAGAAGGGTGCCGGAGAACCTGATGGGGTCGATCCTTGGTGAAGAGCCGGGAGCCGCCCCTGAAGCTCGCGTGAGTGGTGATGAGGAACCTGCCTCGCCTTTCCCGGCGGGCGGCGGCCCCGCAGTCTGGGACGAGCAATCCGCTCGGGTTGGCGTCGCCTTCAACCTATCCAAGCAGGTTAGCAGGGAGCTGGATCGCCTTCGCACGGATCTCGGGGAAGAAGGACTCCGCACGTCGAACTCCGAGATTGCGGAGCTGGCGCTCCGTATCGCCATCGAAGATGCACGGGAGCGGGGCGCTGACAGCGGGCTGATCAGTCGTCTCGGCGCGCGCCCGGAACCCCAGGAAGCTGGCGTCGTCGAAAAAGGCGGACAGAAGATCCAACGGACAGTAGACGATGCGGGCTCGATCATCGAAACCATCTACGACGAGAACGGGGATGTCGTGGATGAGGACGTGGTCGGCTCCGTCGCCGACCTGCCGGTGGAGACCGAGTACCTGGACGAGGCAGGACGGCTTGTCAGCCTGACCAAAGACGAGCTGGGGAACACCTTCGAGCAGGTCCTGGACGACAACCTCAATCCGCTGGTGACCAGGCTCCTCCCTGGCGGTTAGCAAGCTACCGCTAATCAGACGGGGTAAAGTAGCCATGACTGTTACTGAGTAGAATCTACTCGCAAACCATGTGGATACCATTGTGCGTTGGCTACAGAGCATAGAGTCCTTAGCTCGTTAGTGTTCTCTCGCTGAGTGGAGCAAGCGTCGGATCTTTGACAAGAGACGAACTTCGGACTCCATATGCTCCATTTCCGCAATTAAATTTGCACGCTCCGCCCTTAGATTTTCGTTTTCTTCACTGATCTCGCGGCTACGCCGTTTGGCAACCTCAAGTTCAGCGGAGATGGTACTCTTGTCATTTTGCCTTTCTTCCATTAACTGTTTGTTCTTGTTTTTTTCTCTCCTTAGCAGTTCTTCAGCTTCGTCGTACCATTTCTCGAGTTCGTTCGCAGCTTCTGCTTTTTGCTCCTTGGCTGCGCGCTCTCTGTCAAGGTTCTCTTGAATGGCCTGAATGCGAGACTCGGCGGATTGTTCTTGTGCATCTATCTTCTCTCGAAGGCTCTGAATCAGAGTTTCAGCAGACTGCTCTTTAGCATCTCGTTTGGGCGTGGGGCTTGGCAAACGCGCCCTAATCCCTTCGTGGCGATCAGCCCGGCGCTGCTCAATAATTTTGTCAGCTTCTTCTTTGGAAACCCAAGGTTGCTCGTAGAATATTGTCGGATCGTCTACCAGTGCCCCCGGCTCACGTGCGATAGCATCCGCGAACTCATCCAGCCTGTAGTACGTTTCTTGGTACTCAAAGCACAGAACCTCGGACCATGAGCGGGCTAATCTGTCCACGAACTGTTTGGGAATTGTTCCTATGTTGTCGTCTGACGATCTCGGTAGTCTCATGCGCCATAAGTCAGACTTGGGTATGCCCAACTTGTCCGCAACTTCTTGATCGTAGTAATAGTCTTTGGAAGACTCTTCGTTACTTGGCATCGTTCCCCCGCATTTCCAAGATGCACTCTGACCAGCAAGCAAATCTAAACATAGCCGATGTTCGGTTATCCAACAACACTCACCGTTGTTCGCAACGGCTTGTAAACTATCTGCCTCATTATGTAGCCATCGAGGATCTTTGTGTCTAAAATAGGCTGCGTCTGACCGCGAAGAGAGGAAGACTTCTACCCATGATGAACAAGTACCGTCTGATGTCGCCCGGACCCACGCCCATACCGCCGGAGGTTTCGGCGGCTGGTGCGTTGCCGATCATCCACCACCGCACACCGGAGTTCGGTGAGATATTTACGCGGGTGAACGAGAACCTGAGGCGCGTTTTCCTGACGGAGAACGATATCTTTACCTACGCGGCGAGCGGTACTGGCGCTTTCGAGGGGGCCATCCAGAACCTCTTCTCGCCGGGGGATAAGATCCTCGTCGTCAACTCAGGCAACTTCGGGGGACGCTGGGTGAAGATGGGCCGGGCTTTCGGCCTTGAGGTCACCGAGTTGAAGTACGACTGGGGCCAGAAGGCTGACAACGACGAGGTCGCCGAGGCGCTTGCGGCTGACCCGGAGATCAAAGCCGCCATCTGCGTACTATCCGAGACCTCGACAGGCACCGTGAACGATATCGAAGGCTTCGCGAAGGCTGCGGAGAACGTCGTGAGCATAGTGGACGCCGTCTCCGGTCTCGGGGCGTGCGAGTTGCGGACAGACGATTGGGGCGTTGACGTTGTAGTCGCAGGGTCCCAGAAGGCGCTGATGTCGCCTCCTGGCCTCGGGTTCGTGAGCGTTAGCGAGCGGGCGATGCGGCTGCACGAAGAGTCCACGATGCCGCGCTACTACTTCGACTTCACGGCGGCCAGGAAAGCATATGTGAAAGACCCGCCGCAGACCGCGTGGACGCCGGCTGTCAGCGTGATCATCCAGCTCGACGTTGCCCTTCAGCAGATCCTGGACGAGGGCATCGAGAACGTCTTCGAGCGTCACGTCCTTCTCGGCCGGGCAGCCCGCGAGGGTGTGAAGGGCATGGGCCTCCAGCTCTTCGGACCTGATGAAGACCTCAACTCAGCCGTCACGGCCGCGTGGGTGCCGGATGGCGTGGACGGCAAGTCGCTCGTTCGCCTGATGTTCCGCGAGCACGGGATACAGGTCGCCGGTGGTCAAGGCGACATGAGCGGTA
>JACDAR010000292.1 GCA_013695335.1 Rubrobacter sp. | reverse complement strand
GGATTTTATCAGGAATAGAAGGGACGGAAGGAAGAGCATCCTCTAACGGTATGGTTTCGACCCAAGATTTCATCGTGGATTCATCGGTGGTTGGTAAATGTGTGGCCCTGGACGAAGGAAGGAGATGCAAATGCCACGACTACCCCACGGCGAAGCATTCAGCCTCGAAGAATTCAGGAATGCCAGGCAGACGCTCGTCGAGGGCAGCGCCCAGACCCTTATGGGTTTCGCGGTGATGGCGCAGCCGGCTGACACGCAGGATTTCGGCTTCCTGTTCCCCGAGTTGCAGGATGATCCCGAGAACCTGCTCCCCCAGCGGCGGGCGACGCGCAACGCGCTCGTGGACCTCGGCCTCGCCATGAGGGATTCCGGCGACGCGGCGGGTGGCGGGAACATCGGGATACCTTCAGCCTACACATACTTCGGGCAGTTCGTGGACCACGACATCACGCTGGAAGCATCATCCGCGAGCCTGCCGGATCTGTTCGACCCTGACCTCGAACCGCTAACGTCGGCCAGGATCGAGGCCGACATCCGCAACACCCGCACCGCGATGCTGGAGCTTGACAGCGTCTACGGGATGCTCGCGCCGAGGATCGAAGGCAAGATGCGGCTCGGGAAGGTCACGGATCTCGGGAACCAGGGCGAACCTTTCCGTCGTCCACGCGGCAAGGACGATAACAACGACCTGCCGCGTGAGCCCCGCAACGAAGATCCAAAGCTAGATCGGGCCGCCCGAATCGGGGACCCGCGCAACGACGAGAACCTGATAGTCGCCCAGTTGCACGTCGCGTTTCTGCGGGCGCACAACGAGATGATGGATCGGGGAGCGAGCCGCGAAATTGCGAAGCGACGGCTGCGGCGACACTACCAGCACATAGTCATTCACGACTTCCTCAGGCGCATCGCCAACACAGACATCGTTGACGATGTGGTTCGGAATGGAAACAGGATCTTCCCCGAAGACGAATTCTTCATGCCGCTGGAGTTCTCGGCCGCCGCGTACCGTTTCGGACACAGCATGATCCGGCGCGACTACGAGTTCAACATAAACTTCCAACCCGCGACGCTGGACCAACTCTTTACCTTCACCGCCATGAGCGGACAGCTCGGGGACAACGACACGCTGCCGGAAAACTGGATCATCCAGTGGGAGAACTTCGTGGACGTGGACACCCCCTTCAACCACGCCCGCCGCATGGACACCAGGCTGGTCGAGCCGCTCTTCGAGCTGACAGACCTCCGCGGAAGACCGCTCCCCGGAGACCGAAAGAGCCTCGCGGTACGCAACCTCCTGCGCGGCTATCTACTGCGGTTGCCTACAGGACAGGCTGTCGCCCGCAGGCTGCGCAACAAGCTCGAAGGGGTGCGCGAAGTGACCGTGCTCGGGCAGAATCAGATCCAGAATGGCGTGGACAGGGAGCAGGCGCGCATACTCGAAGCCGCTGGTTTCCTGCAACGCACGCCCCTGTGGTACTACGTCCTGGCCGAAGCGGCGATCCTCACCGAAGGCAGGAAACTGGGTCCCGTCGGCAGCACCATCGTCGCCGAAACCCTGATCGGGCTTCTCCGCCGCAGCCAGGATTCCATTCTCAACGCACCTGACTGGCAACCGAGCCTTCCCAACGAAACACCGGGAGAATTTACCCTCTCCGACCTGCTGCGCTTCGCCGGAGTCTTGTAGCAAGCAACGCGGCGGTCTCTCGAAATTCAAACTGATGAGGGAACGCCGCATTATGAAAATCTCAAGATCGTCTGTGATGGGATGCAGGTATTTTCAGGGCGCGCCCGGCAGGACTCGAACCTGCAACCTGCGGATTAGAAGTCCGCTGCTCTATCCGGTTGAGCTACGGGCGCTGGCCGAAGCGCTTTGCGCGCCGAGAGCGGGTGAGGGGAATCGAACCCCCATAACCAGCTTGGAAGGCTGGGGCTCTACCGTTGAGCTACACCCGCGAGTGCGGTCTTGCCAGGGCTTGCGGTCGGGGCGAGAGGATTTGAACCTCCGACCCCCTGCTCCCAAAGCAGGTGCGCTACCAGGCTGCGCCACGCCCCGCCGAAACTCCCGGCCAAGTATAGCAGAGAGATCCCAGCCTCAAACCACGGCGGCCGGGGCTACTGCTTCTATCTCCTCGTCGAGGAACCTGCTGCCCAGCGCCGCGAACTCCACTGGGTCGGCGCTGCACACGTATGTGGCCTTTCCATGGTCTTCTGGATCTTCCGGGCGGCGGAGGTAACCGCGGCGGGAAAGGACGCGGGCCGTCTCCAGGGAGGTCTGGCCTGCGGAGGAGATCAGACGAACTCCCGGCCCAAGCACCCGGTTGATGGTAGCCGAGATAAGAGGGTAGTGGGTGCAACCCAGGATCACGGCGTCCACGTTTCTCTCCATCAGCGGATCGCAGTACCGCCGCACAGGCTCTTCGAGTTCAGCCCCTCCTGTGACGCCGCGCTCGATGAGCGGCACGAACTCGGGGGCGGCCTGCTCGTAGATCTTGACGCCAGCATCCAACGAGCCCACGGCCCTCCTGTATGCCCCGCTCTTGACCGTGCCCTCGGTCGCAAGCACCCCGACGTGGCGGTTGCGCGTCTCCAGGACAGCAGCCCGCGCCCCAGGCTCGACCACCCCTATAATGGGAACGTCGAACGACCTCTGCAATGCCTTCAGGGCCGCTGCGGCTGCCGTGTTGCAAGCGATCACGATCAGCTTCACGTCCTGATCCACGAGATAACGAACTATCTCGAATGCGAAGTACCGCACCTCAGCGAGGTCGCGCGGCCCGTATGGAACCCTTGCTGTATCACCGAAGTAGATGGTGTTCTCGTACGGCAGCCGGTCGTGGATATCCGCCAGCACCGTCAGCCCGCCGACCCCCGAATCGAAGACGCCTATGGGCCTTGGATCACTCACGGAACAGCATTATATCCGGTTTCCTAGCCAGTAATGCTTGATGTAAGTCCATCAAGGGGCAAGCAAATCGAATGGATACAAAGGGATGTTTCTCAAGACCCCGTAGACGAGGATCAGGCAGAGCAGGCCCCAGATCCAACGCGATCCCACGAAGAACCTGCGAAGCGGCAGCCCCGTCACCGCGAACTTCGCCTGGGACACGCCATGATAGGCGACGAAAGGCAGCGAGAGCACCATCAGCGGGTTGAGCCCGAGCGCCGCAACCAGATGCCCCCGTGCCAACTGGTGCAGCGCCCGCACGCTCCCGCAGCCGGGGCAATAGCAGCCGGTGATAGCCCGAAACGGGCAAGGAGGTATCAGGCTGGACGATGCCGGATTGACCAGGTAGAGGAAACCTAAAGCGCCCACGGCAAGCACGAGGATGGAGGCCGAGATCAGCCGCTCGCCGGCGGACGTAGCCCGCAAATCAGTAATTGGCTCCGGCGCTCAGCAACGCCGACAAGACCCCGAAGAGGACACTCAAAACGATGACGACCAATCCCGCGCCGAACGAGACCCAGGCCCAAAGACGCGCCTTGCGGGAACTCTCGATGGCGCCGGGGCGATCCCCCACTTCAACCTTTCCGTTGACCTGCGCCGCGTACACGATGGAGACTACACCGAAAGGCAGGCAGCAGAAAACCGTAGTCAGGATGGCCGGTATCAGGTAGTTGGGTACCGTAGCCTGTGGCCCAAACTGTGGCGGCGGGGGAACGTTCGCTGTTGGCGTTGTGATGGGCTGCAATGCGTTGCCGCAGTTGACGCACCGCGTGGCATTCTCAGCGTTGTGGGCTCCACAGTTGGGACAGTACAAATCGCTCCCTTCGGCTGCGGGACGCGCCTTTCCGCCCCGGCGTTTTGAAAGACAGCGGCATTATGCGGCATCGTGACCCAGGCACACAACTCCGCCCAGCCAGCGCGGGAAGGAACCAGGGAAAAGCCCGCCACCGGTGGCGGGCTTTCGTAGTGGAGGCGGCGGGAATTGAACCCGCGTCCGCGAGCGCGCCGTCCGTGAGATTCTACGAGCGTAGCTCCCGGTATATTTTCGCCTTCCGCTGCGGACCGGGGCGCCGCAACGGGGCTAGCCCGTTAAATGTCCCCCTAGAATCCCGGAGCCAGGACCATCGGGGTAAGTCCACTAAATGAGACCGGTATCCGAGTCGTGGACTACCCGGGCCGATCGGGGTTACTGGTTAAGCAGCAACCGCCATGTCATCCACGTTGTTGGCGTGTCTGTTAAGGTGCCGGCGTTTTGCGAGTCTCCAGCAAACTCGGCTCGTCTCACTGGACGCTGTCCGCTCACGTCGAAGCCGGTACGCCCCCATTAACAGGCCAGATTATACCGCACACGAAGGCCGTTTCCAGGCAGGTTGTGGGACCGAGAGGGCGCTTCTCCCGACTATTGCTAGCGGCGGAGGCGCTCTTTCATGGCGCGTTCCATCTCGCGGTCCGCCGTCTTGCGGGCGATCTCGCGTCGCTTGTCGTACTGCTTCTTGCGGCTGGCGACTGCGATCTCCAGCTTGATGTTGCCCCGCTTCGTATAGAACCGAAGAGGAATGAGAGTCTTGCCATCTTCCTGGCTCTTGCCGATGAGGCGTGAGATCTCACCCCGATGCAAAAGCAGTTTGCGGTCGCGCGCCGGGAGCTGGCCCTGAATCCTTGCGTTCTCGTAGGGTGAGATGTGGGCCCCGATCAGGAACACCTCACCGTCGCGCACCCGCGCATAACTCTCCTTGAGGTTCGCCTGCCCTGCCCTGATGGACTTCACCTCTGGCCCGGTCAGCGCGATACCGGCCTCGTATCTCTCTTCCATCTGGAAGTCGTGAAATGCTTTCTTGTTTCGTGCGTAATCCGTCATGCTTTCCCCATCATCTCCATCAAATCCATCAAATTCGTTTCACTATCTTGAGCTCGGCCCGCTTCATGAGCGGCAGCACGTCCAGTAGTTCGACCAGGACCCTGTCCCCGACGCGGTACGACGCCCCGATCTGGTCGTTGGATAGCACGACGCCGTTCTCTTCCACGTCCCATCTTCCCGGGAGCTTGCTGATGTGAACCAGGCCAGTCGCCCCTGTCTCCATCTCCACGAAGAGGCCGAAGTTGGTGGTGCTCACTATCGTTCCTTCGAGTACTTCGCCGACGAGATCCCGCATCAGCCACATGAGCGTGTACTCGTCTGCCGTGCGCTCGCAGATCATGGACCGGTACTCCCGCTCGGAGATGGAAGCCGCCACACCAGCCACATCCTCAGGCGCCTCGTCCCCGAGGAGCACCCGATGCACGAGCACGTCTGCGTAGCGCCGTATAGGGGATGTAAAGTGCGTGTAATCTTCCAGCGCCAGCCCGAAGTGACCTGGGCTCGCTGGCGCGTAGCTGGCGCGGGGCAGGGAACGCAGGATCATGTAGTTTACGGCGTCGGATTTGGATCTCGCGGCGATATCCCCAAGGTTCTCAGGCGTTGGCTCCTCCTGCACCCCGATGGCCGCGAGCCGATCCGCAAGCACCTGCATGGACTCCGCATTCGGGCGCTCGTGGACGCGGAACACGGCGCCAGCCTTGCCAAGCACCATCTTCGCGACCGCCTCGTTCGCGAGAACCATTAGCTCCTCGATCAACTCTCGCGCCGGCGTCGAGCGCCTGACCCTGGCGGCGATGGGCACACCCTCGGGGTCCAGCTCGTAATCCGGCTCCCGTCCGCCGAGTTCCAGCTTACCCCGCACGGCGGCCCTCGTCTTCAGCCTGCGCGAGAGATCGAAGGCAGCCCTCACCAGTTCCGGCTGCTCCACAGTCCCCTCGCCGCGCAGAAAGGCGTCAACAGCTTCGTAGGTGAGCCGGGCGTCGCTGATTATGAGGCTTCGGTACGCCTTCTGGCTCCGCACCTCCCCTGACTCCGCGAGGTCCATCTCCACCGTGACCGCCGCCCGCTCGACGTTCGGCCTGAGCGAGCACACGTCGTCCGAGAGACGCGCCGGGAGCATCGGCGCAACGGTTCCAGGCAGGTACACGGAGTTCCCCCGCCTGGCCGCCTCGCGGTCCAGACGGCTCCCCGGTTTCACGAAGTGGGTCACGTCCGCGATGTGAACCCATACTTTGTAACCGAAGGAGGATCGCTCCACCGAGATGGCGTCGTCGAAGTCCTTAGCGTCCTCGCCATCTATCGTGACGGTTGGGAGGTCACGGAGATCCCGCCTCTCCCCCAGTTCCCCGCCTGATACCGTCTCGGCGGCTTCCTCGACCTTCGGAGAGAAGGTTCTGGACGTGTCTATGGAGGCGAAGAGGGCATCGTAGACGTTACGTGGGTCGTCCGATGATCCCATGACGCGAACCACTTCGCCCCGCAGCGAGCGATCCCGCTCCCGCGCACGGACGAGCACTATATCCCCGGCCTCGGCGCCCTTGCGCTGCCTGCGGGCGACAAGCACGGGACGCCGCTCCTCAACGAACAGGGGATCAGCGATGGAATACTTGCCAGGCCGACGCAAAACCGCTGGAAGTATCACGATTCATCCCGAATGGAAGATACATCAGACATGCTTTGAGTCTACCACGGAGGAGGTGTCAGGCATCAGGGTTCAGCTGTCAGGAACTTTACCTGATGCCTGACACCTGTAACCTGAAGCCTAGACGCGCAAAAAGCGCGTCACCGAGAGGAAGCTGCCGAGCACGCCTATCGCCGCGCCGACCGCCACCAGGATCACGAGCACGAGAAAAGTATTGATCGCGGAGGCCGAGATGGGGAAGAACGGAAGGTAGTCACGAGCCCAGTCCACGAACAGGTAGTTGAACCATACGACCACGAGCGCCGCCAGCGTTGCCCCGACCAGGCTCTGCATCATCCCCTCGAACACGAAAGGCGTCCGCACGAAGCTATCAGAGGCGCCAACCAGCTTCATCACCTCGATCTCCTGGCGACGGGCGAAGATGGAGAGACGAATCGCGTTGGAGATCAGCAATATGCTTGAGATCAGGAACAGCGCGGTCGCGGCGCGGAGGCCCCAGATCATGTACGACGTGACCGAGTTGAGGCGTTCGATTGTTTGCTGCGGATAGCTCAGGTTCTCGTCGGTGAAGCCTGCAGACCGGAGTTTCCCTGCGACTGCCTCGGCCTCTGACGGATCTTCGATCTGTATCGCCAGCGAAGCGGGCAGCACGTCGCTCCCAAGATCCTGGTATATCTCAGGGTTGTCCTTGAAAGTATCTTTGAAGTCAGCGAGCGCCTGCTCCTGGGAGATGTACTTGACCTCCGAGACTTCGGGGTACGCTTCGACCTGCTGGCGCACCTCGTCTATCCTGTCCTGTGTCTCATCCGGGGAGAAGAACGCCTCGACGCTCACGTCCTGGCGCACGGACCCGATGATGCCCTCAACGTGCCCGCTGACCAGGATGGCCGCACCGAGAACCAGCACGCACACGAAGGTGGTGGTCACCGCCGTCACGCTCATGAGCAGGTTCAGGCGAATGTTGGTAAGCGCCTCTTTCAGAAAGAAACCGAGGTTAAACCTCATCCGCGTACGCCCCCTTGACCATGTCCCTGACCACGCGCCCTTGCTCCAGGGCAACGACGCGTTTGCGCATCACATCCACCATCTCCCGGTCGTGGGTGGCGACCAGCACCGTGGTGCCTATGCGGTTGATCCTCTGCAGAAGGTTCATGATGCCGACCGATGTCTCTGGGTCGAGGTTGCCGGTCGGCTCGTCGGCTAACAGGATTCGCGGCTGGGACACGAAAGCCCGCGCCACGGAGACCCGCTGTTGCTCGCCGCCTGAGAGTTCCCGAGGAAACTTGCCCATCTTCGCGGATAGTCCGACGAGATCGAGGATCTGGGGCACCTTGGTTCGGATGGCGCGCCGTTTCTGACCCGTGACCTCCATCGCATACCCTACGTTCTCGGCTGCCGTCTTGTTGGGAAGGAGCTTGAAATCCTGGAATACGCACCCGATGTCCCGCCGCAGGCGCGGTATTTGCCTGCGCGGTATCGAGGAAAGCCTGACGCCCTTCACGTAGATTGCCCCGCGCGAGGGTTCCATCTCTTTCAGGATCAAACGGACCAGCGTGCTCTTGCCCGAGCCGCTCGCCCCGACGAGAAAAACGAACTCACCGGGTTCTATCTCAAGGTTCACCTGCTCCAGGGCGACCGTGTCCCGACCGTAGAGTTTGGTGACGTTATCGAATCGGATCATCGCGAGACTCCAGACGCAAGCCACGATGGGCTCTTGCGATCCGTGAGGGCTTACCGGGCCTTTCGCGGTGAGGTTACCCCTCCTGGACCTCTACCGACCATCGCGGAGCGTAACAACAAAGCTGAGTAATATCAACCGGAGCCGCCAAGCCGAAGACCCCGTATCTCACCCGTTAGCACCAGGCTGTTTTCCTCGACCCTGGCCCCGGTTATCCGGGTTCCGTCAGGCAATCCTTGCAGCGGATAAGTGAAAGCCGCATCCGAGAGCAGTTGGTTCGACATCTCGTCAGGGACCGGAACCCCGGCCGCCTCCAGGCTGTCTGGCACGAACACCAGTTTCCCGTCGCGGAGGGACAGTTTCCCTGACACGGAGATTGGGACTTCGATACCGAATACAGTTATCGTGGATCTCACGCGCATCCTGCCGTTCTCCAGTTGGACGCCAGCAATCGGCGTCCTCGCCGCGTCGCCAGCGAGGCGTGAGATCTCCGCCTCCGATATCGTGACGCGCAGCCTCCCTGAAAGCGGTCCATCCCCCACGGCTTCGCCCCGAAACACGCTCTCAGACACGTCCACGTCGAAAGGATCGAGGTCAACGATAGCCCTCTCGGCGCGAACATCGCCGAGGTTCACGTCCCGCAGCGAGACACGCCCGCCGGAGAAAGTTCCCACGAGAATCGCTGTTTGAGGATCGCTCTCGAGCCGGACTTCCGGCGCTTGATCTAGGTTCAGCTCGTCCTGTACGTCTCTAGCCACCGCAGATTCCAGGATGGGCGGCAGGAAGGTGTATGCGCCGATCAGGGCTACGACCCCCGCGAGCAACGCGAGGACCAAGATCACGACGAGCCCGGCGGAGATCAGCCGCCGCAAGGCGTCAGGCTACGGCCCGACACTTCAGGTATGCGTAGATGAAGGCGTCGAGGTCGCCGTCGAGGACGCGGTCAATGTTCCCAGTCTCTTCGGATGTGCGGAGATCCTTCACCAGCTTGTACGGATGGAGGACGTAGGAGCGGATCTGGGACCCGAACCCAACCTCTGCCTTCTCGCCGCTCTGCGCGGTGATCTCCTGCTCGCGCTTCTCGCGCTCCAGCACGAAGAGCCGCGACCGGAGGACTTTCATCGCAACCTCCCGGTTCTGGTGCTGGCTGCGCTCATTCTGGCACTGCACCACGATGCCTGTCGGGAGGTGCGTGATCCTGACCGCCGAATCCGTCTTGTTGACGTGCTGCCCGCCCGCTCCCGAGGCCCGGTAGGTATCTATCTTGAGATCTTTGTCCTCGATCTCGACCTCCACGGCATCACCAACCACGGGCGCAACTGCGACCGAGGCGAAGCTGGTGTGCCGCCGTCCCCGCGCATCGAACGGGCTGATGCGTACCAGCCTGTGAACGCCCCGCTCGGCCGAGAGCAGCCCGAAGGCGTGTTCCCCTCCGATGTTGAAAGTGGCGCTTTTGATGCCAGCCTCTTCGCCTTCGGTGTACTCGATCACCTCAAGGTCGAAGCCCCGGCGCTCCACCCAACGGCGGTACATACGAGTCAGCATCTCGGCCCAATCCTGGGAATCCACGCCGCCCTCGCCTGGATTGATGCTGAGGATGGCGTCGCCTTCGTCGTATTCACCGGAAAAGAGCCGGGCGACCTCCTGCTCCTCGAGAACCCGCTCCACCAGTTCTAATTCATCCTCGACTTCGGAGAGGAGATCCTTATCCTCATCAGCCAGCGCGAGTATTTCCCCCGAGTCAGTGAGTCGTCCCCGCAGGTCTTCCATCAGCTTCAGCCGACCCTCCACTCGCGAGGAGCGGGACGAGACTTCCTTCGCCTGCTCCGGGTCGTCCCAGAAGCCAGGCTGACTCATCTCCTCGGAGAGCGTGCGGGACTCCTCGCGCAGAGACTCCACGTCGAAGAACGCCTCGAGTTCCGCCAGCCGCCCTTCCAGCCCCGATGCTCTCTCCCGCAGCTCCGTCACTAACCCGTCCGCTGATCCGGGGCATCCGTGGAGCCAACCGGCACGTTCAGCGGCGGTGCGCCAGGCTGACCGTGGCACTTCTTGTACTTCTTCCCGCTGCCGCAAGGGCACGGTTCATTGCGCCCGACCTTGTTGTTTGCCGCCTGACGCGGTTGGCTCTGCTGTGGGCTCGGCTCTTCCTCGCCGCCGCTGTACGAGAGCTGCTGCATCTGCGGCTCCTCGCGCAACTGCACGTTCTCTATGCGGTAGATGTAGGTTACGTAGTCTTCCTTGAGGCCGCGCTCCATCTCCTGGAAGATGTCGAAACCCTCGCGCTTGTACTCCACGAGCGGGTCGCGCTGGGAGAGACCGCGCCAGCCTATGCCTTCGCGCAGGTAATCCATGTCGTAGAGGTGTTCGCGCCAGCGCTGATCCACAATGGAGAGCAGCGTCCGGCGTTCGGCCTCCTCGAAAGAATCGAGGCCGTCGGTGCGCACCAGACCGCGCCGCTCCAGCTCCGTGGTGCGGGCCTCCCACTCGCCTTTGCGTTCAGCGAGGCGTTGCCTGGCGTCTTCGAGGACCATGGCGGAGATGTCCGCGCTGGTCAGGTTCTCGATGTCAAGGCCAGTGAAGTCCACCTGCGTCGGATAGAAGCGGTTGAGTTCCGTGGAGAGGGCTTCTAGCTCCCAGTCCTCGGGGTAGACGGCGTCCGAGGCGTATCCCGAAACTACTTCGGAGAGGACTTCCTCCACGTAGGACCAGGTATCCACGTTCCCGCCCATCAGGATGTCGCGGCGAATCGCGTATATAACCTCACGCTGCTTGTTCAGAACGTCGTCGTATTCCAGTATCTTCTTCCGGATCTGGAAGTTCTGGCTCTCGACCTGCTCCTGCGCCCGCCTGACGGAACCGGAGATCATACCAGCCTCGATGGGCACGTCGTCCTCGAGCCCGATGCGATCTATAACGTTCTGCATCCGCTGCCCGCCGAAACGCCGCAGCAGATCATCCTCGAAAGATAAATAGAAACGCGATTCACCAGAGTCGCCCTGACGCCCGGAACGACCGCGAAGCTGGTTGTCTATGCGCCGCGACTCGTGGCGTTCCGTGCCGAGCACGTACAGGCCGCCAAGCTCTTCGACGCCCTCGCCGAGTTTGATGTCCGTTCCGCGGCCTGCCATGTTGGTCGCGATTGTCACCGCGCCGTGCTCCCCAGCCTCCAGAATGGTCTCCGCCTCGCGCTCGTGCTGCTTGGCGTTGAGTACGTTGTGCGGGACACCCTTCCGCTTCAGCAGCGTGGAGATGTGCTCCGATACCTCCACGGAGACCGTGCCGACGAGGACAGGCTGGCCCTCCTCGTGACGCTCGATGATGTCCTCGACCACGGATGCGTACTTGCTCTTCGTGGTCTTGTAGACCATGTCGTCGCGGTCGTCCCGGATCATATCCTTGTGCGTCGGGACGGAGACTACCTCCATCTTGTAGATGTGCATGAACTCGTCGGCCTCTGTCGCGGCAGTACCCGTCATGCCAGACAGCTTGTCGTACTGGCGGAAGAAGTTCTGGATGGTGATGGTGGCTACGGTCTGGTTCTCTTCTTTGATCTCCACGCCCTCTTTGGCCTCGATGGCCTGGTGCAGACCCTCGGAATAGCGGCGCCCTTCGAGCACGCGCCCGGTAAACTCGTCCACTATGAACACCTGACCGTCGCGCACGAGGTACTCCACGTCCTTGTGGAAAAGCGTGTGCGCCCTGAGCGCCTGGTTCAGGTGGTTGACGAGGTTGGTGTTCACGTCGTCGTAGAGGTTCTCGATGCCTAGCGCGTTCTCCACCTTCTCGACGCCGCTCTCTGTCGGGGCGACCTGGCGCTTCTTCTCGTCCACCTCGAAGTCATCGCCGGCTTTCAGGCGCGGGATGATGGCGGCGAAGCGGTAGTAAGTATCGGCGGCGCTCTCGGGCATGCCCGAGATAATGAGCGGGGTACGGGCCTCGTCAATGAGGATTGAGTCGACCTCGTCAACTATGGCGAAGTTGAGGTCGCGCTGCACGAGATGGTCGGTCGAAGTAGCTATGTTATCCCTCAGATAATCGAAGCCGAACTGGGCGTTCGTACCGTAGGTGATGTCCGAGTGGTAGGCGACCTTGCGCTCGTCGAAGTCCATGCCGTCCTGCACGAGGCCGACGGAGAGCCCGAGGAAGTCGTAGATCTCACCCATCCAATCAGCGTCGCGGCGGGCAAGGTAGTCGTTGACGGTGACGACGTGGGCGCCCTTCTGGGAGAGCGCGTTCAAATAGACGGGCATGGTGGCGGCGAGCGTCTTGCCCTCGCCTGTCTTCATCTCGGCGATCTTGCCCTGGTGCAGCACGATGCCGCCCATCACCTGAACGTCGAACGGCCTCAAGCCCAGGGTGCGCCTGGACGCCTCCCTGACCACGGCGAACGCCTCTGGCAGGATGCCGTCGAGGGTCTCGCCGTTGGCGAGCCGCTCGCGGAACTCGCCGGTCTTCTCCCTGAGTTGCTCGTCCGAGAGCTTCTCGATACCGGGTTCGAGGACCGTGACGGATTCCACAGCCTTCTGGAGGACCTTGAGCTTGCGGCCCTCCCCCATCTTCAATATCTTCGTTAGCAGGTTAGACAAGATTCATTACCTCGTGTGTGGCCGATTCCCAGGCTGCGCGGGATTACATTTCCCCGCTAGCGCGCGGGCTCTATGAGCCCAAAATTACCGTCGCGACGCCGGTATACCACATTTATGTCCCCGGTATCGGCGCTGGTGAAGACGAAAAAGTCGTGATCCAGGAGCTCCATCTGCAACGCCGCCTCGCCCACGCTCATGGGCTTCATCTGGAACTGCTTGGTGCGCACTATGCGGTCTTCTATCTCCGCCTCTTCCTCGACGACGAAGGGTTCGGGCTCCGGTGGCGCGGGTGCGCTGTTCTTCATCTGGCCCTGCCAGCGGTCGATCTGCCGTCCCCGATAACGCCTCACCTGCCGCTCCAGCTTGTCCGACATGCGATCTATGGACGCATACATGTCGGGCGAAGCCTCCCGCGCCTTGAGGACCGTGCCGTTTATGAACAGGGTGGCCTCAGCCACGTCGCAGTCAGAGATGGAACGGTTCCGCTCGTGGGTGAGCTCGACCTCGGCCCGCGAAGCGCTCTTCTCGTCGTCGAAGAACCGGCGCAGCCGCTCCACCTTTTCCAGCGCGTGCCGCTCCAGCGCCTCCGTCACCGAGATATTGCGTCCCTTGACGAGTATGTGCATTTAGCCTCCCTTCGGTCGGCTGCTGGTCAGCTTGTCAGCACTTCAGCTTGTCAGCTTTCCGTAGGCCGACTGGTCGGATACTTCCCTGCCCGGTTGAACTGAACGCAGTTTGTTTATGAATTTGGATAGCATGCGCTTGACTTCTATCGTCTGACGCGAGAGGGTTTCGTGGGTTTGAGTATGCAGGAAGTTCAGGTCTCTGGCTAGGAGCAGATGGTATTCCAGTTCGCTGGCGGAGCCCATTGCGATCTGCATGAACCGCGCCAGCTCCGCGTCACCACTCCTGCCGCAGCCTTCAGCTATATTGGCCGGTATAGAGGCGCAAGAGCGCCGGAGCTGCGCCGTCAGCCCATACGTCTCCTCCCAAGGAAATCCGGCAGTGGCCGCGTAAACGTCCAGCGTAAGTTGATGTCCCTTCCACCAGACCTTCAATTCTCTGAAATCCCTCACTCAGCACCTCGAACATTCATTTTCCGCTGACAAGCTGACCGGCTGACTAGCTTTTTCACACGGTCCTGCAAAACGTTAGCGCGTGTACCTCGGAAGCCCCGGCGTGGAGGAGGGTTTCGGCGCATTCGCTTGTGGTGGCGCCCGTGGTGAAAACGTCGTCAACGAGCAGGATCCTGCCGTGCACGGGTTCGCGCGACCGGAACGCGCCTGAGACGTTTGTTTTTCTCTCCTGGGCCGTCAGCTCCACCTGGTCCCTGGTCTTCCTCACCGCTTCCATTCTATCCGAGAGGGGCGTATTTATCTCATTCGCAACCGCCCCCGCCATGAGCGCAGCCTGGTTGAAGCCCCTCCGGCGCATCCTGGAACGGTGCAGCGGCACGGGCACTACCGCGTCGAAGTGGATCTCACCATCCAGGACTCCCACCATCAGCGGGGCCATCACGCGCTCCGCAACCGTTCTGTAGCCCCGATATTTGAGGGCGTGGACCACCTCTTTGCCCGTCCCCTCGTATTTCAGGGGAGCCTTCGCTGTCTCGAAGCCGAAATCGACGTTCGCGCAGGCGTCGCACACGTAGGTTTCGAAGGCTGTCGGGAGGCCGCAACGCTCGCAGCGGGGGCCTTCTATACGGGGCAGAGCATCGAAGCAGATCCGGCAGAGTACATCGCTGGAGCGCCTGTCGCACGCGGCGCAGCGTCTCGGATAGAAGAGGTCGGCCAGCGCGTCCAGGTACGGCTCGTGCATGGGGCCATCCTACGCCAGGAGCAATCCCGCCGCGAGGAGGAGTCCGAAGGAGATCTGGAGCCTCGCCGTTCCCGCGAGAACCGGGATCAGGGCGCGCCCCTTCGCCCCGCCCCACGCGGCACGAGCCGGAACCGGGGCCAGCGCAATGGCGAGCAAGGCGATGAGCGGCCAGAGGCTGCCGGAGATGGCCGCCACGACCGGGACGAATACGAAAGGCCCCAGCACGAACACGAGGAAGAAGATCCTGGTTCCCCTGTCGCCCAGGCGGACGGCGAGGGTGCGCTTCCCGGCGCGGGCGTCGGTCTCGATGTCCCGCAAATTATTGGCTACGAGTATCGCGACCGCGAGCATCCCGACCGGTACGGCGGCAACGACGGCGAGCCAGGAGATCCTCCCGTCCTGCACGAATGCTGAGCCTACCGTCGCAACCAGCCCGAAGAAGACGAACACGAAAACCTCGCCCAGCCCGGACGAAGCATATGGTCGAGACCCGCCACTATACCCGACGGCAGCCAGGAAACAGGCTGCCCCGACGGCAACGAGCCACCATCCCGCCACAGCAGCGAGCGCCAACCCGATCAGCGCCGCAACCCCGAACGCCAGCAGCATCGCGGAGCGCATCTGGGCAGGTGAGACGAGCCCCGAGGCGACAGCGCGGCGCGGCCCGATACGGGCCTCGGTATCCACCCCGCCCACGCCGTCGAAGTAGTCGTTCGCGTAGTTCACCCCAACCTGAACTGCCAACGCGACCACCAGCGCCCCCAGAAAACGCCATCCAGAGAAAGCCGAGGCCGCGGCAGTCCCCACGAGCACTGGCGCGACCGCGGCCGTGAGCGTCTTCGGGCGGGAGGCTTCGATCCAGATTTTGAAGGCGTCAGGTATCAGGTATCAGCTTTCAGGTTATTTGGTCCGTTCGTCTAGACTCCCAGACGATACAACGAGCACTTTATGCATCTCGGCGCCGCCAAAGCCGGTTCTCCGCATCCTGGCCTTTACCTGATGCCTGCAACCTGAAACCTCTAGAAACTCAGGCTTCGGGGCGGCACTACGACGCCTGGGTTGATGCGGATTCCCTGGTCGAGGACGTTGCCCTCCCCCACCGCGCAGCCAGCGCCGAGCACCGAGAGCCCGCGAACGATGGCGTTCTGTCCAACGCGGGCGTTGGGGCCGATGATGGAACCGCGCACCACGGCGCCTGGTTCGACCTCGGCGCCGTCAAGCATGACGCTCCCCTCGACCACGGCGCCTTCCCCAACCCGGCAGCCTCGTCCGAGGGAGGTACGTCCGCCGATGGAGGCGGAGTGCCCGATCTCACATCCCGCCGCCACCGAGACCGGAGGAAGTATCTTGGAGTTCTTGCCCCGGACGAGCGAGGGGTGCACGCTCAGGTATTCGAAGGTTCCGTTGGCTGCCCCGACCGCACCGGAGAGCACGTCGTGCGAGGCGGCCAGATAGCTGCGGGGTGTCCCTATATCGCGCCAGTACGAGCTGGAAATGTGGGCGCGCAGCGTCCCCTGAGCCTGGAGTTCAGGGAAGATCTCACGCTCTATCGAAACTTCCTGGCCACTGGGGATGAGATGCAGCACCTCGGGGTCGAGCACGTAAATGCCGGCGTTCACCAGGTTCGTAGTAACCTCGTCAGCCGCCGGTTTCTCCAGGAAACGGCGCACCAGCATATCGTGGTCAATCTCCACCAGCCCGTACCCCGTCGGGTCCTCGACGCTCGTCAGGGTGATGGTCGCCAGCGAATCGGAGGATTCGTGCAGTTCCACGGCCTGGCTGAGATCTGTACCGGTGAGCACGTCGCCGTTCACCACTACCAGCGGTTCGCCGTCCAGGTAGCGCTCGGCGTTCTTGATGCCGCCCGCCGTTCCCAGTGGATGATCCTCCACAGCGTAGTGGATGGGGAAGTCTTTCAGATCCTCACGCCCCGCGAAATATTCCTGTATCGGGTCGGGGAGGTAGCCCATCGAGAGTACGACACCATCCACGCCGCCGGCGCGGAGGAAGTCGATCATGTACCCGATAAAAGGCTCGTTGCGCAGCGGCACGAGCGCCTTCGGGATATCGTAGGTGATCGGCCGCAGCCGGGTACCCAACCCGCCAACAAGAATGACTGCCTGCATAGATCATGCAGCTTACAACACGTAGCCCGCTTCGACCAGGAGACGTGTGATCCAGTTCCATCCCACCGTCGCAACGTCTCACAAACCCAGGCAACCGGGGGCGGTGCGCTCCCGCCAATCCCGCACACATTCGTCACAAGGAAAAGTTCCTGGAGATCCAACCTGAACGCTCAGCAAAGGCCGAGGCCCGCTCGGTGGGCGGGCCTCGATCTCCTCTTATCGGGTGCCGGGAGATCCCGGCTCAAGTGCGCCGGGATCTCGGAAACACGTCTGGCTATGGCTGGGTGTTGTCGTTATCTACGGTGAGCGAGGATTCCTCGACGCAGCTGGATGCCGCTGGGTGGCCATTAGTGTCGTTGTGGTAGCTAACTTTCCAGTGGTACGCGCCAGAGCTGGTGATGACGTAGTAAGCGGAGTGGTTCGCGCTCGCGACATCTCCATTGCTGGTACCCACGGTGCCACTAGAGGGGAGGGTAACGTTCCTCTCGTAGTAGACCAGATCGCCGGTGGCGCAGCTGGCGCCCTTGTACAGCTCGAAGTCGACCTGTCCGTTGAACGTTCCGGTTCCGGAGCCGCTGATGGTAGCCGTATCCTGGGGAACGAAACGCTGCACGGTGCTGATGCTGGTCATCTTCTTGGCGTTGTTGAAGGTACAGGTGACGGTCTCGCCCGGAGAAACGTCGATGTTGGTAACGATGCTGTTCGTATCGTTACAGGTTGCGCTGGTCTGATCCCAGCCTGATGGAACCGTCTCCGAAACGCTGTAGCCGCTGCCTGGTTTGATGGCGCCGCTATCGTGCTTGAGGGACTGATCTGCGAGCTGGAATGTCTGATCCAGGCCGGAGGGTCCGCCACTGAGCGCGAAGTCGAAGAGCTGCGAATCGCCACTCGGGTCGGTGACCTTGTCGATCAGGATGTGACCCTGCTTGGTGTTCGTGAACGTACAGGTGACGGTCTCGCCCGCACTGACTTTGATGTTGGTGACGGTGCTGTCGTCGCCAGACTCGGTGCTGGTGCAGCTTGCGCCGGTCTGATCCCAGCCAGCCGGGACCGTCTCCGAAGCGCTGTAGCCAGAGCCGGCGAGTACGGAGCCGCTGTTATGCGCGGCTGTCTGGTCAGCAAGCTGGAAGGACTGGTTCAGGCTGGACGGCCCGCCACTGAGCGCGAAGTCGAAGCGCTGCGGATCATTGCCAGGATACGTGACCTTGTCGATCACGATACTGCCCCGCTGCTGGGTATTATTGAACGTACAGGTGACAGTCTCACCTGGTTCGACGGTGATGTTGCCAACGTTGGTCTCGCCCTTATCGCAGGATGCGCTGGTCTGGTCCCATCCACCCGGAACGGTCTCCGCTACGTTGTAACCGCTGCCTGGCTTGATGGCGCCGCTGCTGTACGCGGGGTCCGCGTCTTTGAGACTAAAAGACTGGTTCACTGTCGAACCGGTTGGTCCGCCGGTGAGCGAGAAGTCGAACGGCGTCGGGTCGCCAGACGGATCGGTGACCTTGTCGACCTTGATCTCACCCCGCTTGGTGTTCGTGAACGTACAGGTGACGGTCTCACCAGTGCTGACGCTGATGTTGCTGATCGTGCTGGTGTCACCGCTGTCGGTACTGGTGCACTTCGTGTTGCTCAGATCCCAGCCTGCCGGAATGTTGTTCTCCGAAGCGCTGTAGGTACCTGGCTGTATGCCACCGCTGTCGTAAGGAGTGTCCTGGTCGGCGAGCTGGAAGGTCTTGTTGATGGTCGAACCAGTGGGTCCGCCGCTGAGCGCGAAGTTGAACTTCGTCGGGTCTTGACTCGGGTTCGTGACCTTGTCGATCACGATCTTGCCGCAGTTGCCGATGTCCTGGTTCAGGGGAGCAATGAAGTCCTTGAGCGCCGCCGTGAAGGAATCGGAAGAACGGCTCTTCAGATAGGCGCTGCCGAACGATGTGCAGGTGCCAGATCCGGAGCTCAGTTTGTCGAAGTTGATGGATGCTTCGCCGAACGTACGCGGGCTGATCGTTCCACCGGTGGCGAGGCCGTCGGTCGGGTCTCCAGTCACGTTCGGGTCGTCAGTGATCGCAACGTTGTTGATGGAACCGGTCGCGTCACCAGACGCCGTCAGGTCAACCTTCTTGCTCCAGCACGGCAGGCTCGTGGCGGCTTCGCAGTCAGCCTTGGTGTGATTGTTCCCCGCCGTGTACCAGCGCGACAAGAACAGCGAAGGACGGGTGCCGCCCTGCGACAGGTCGTACTGGATCAGTACGTCGCCCTCTGACCGGACAGGGGTTGTGCCATTTGTCGACTTGGTCTTGGATTTGTTGAACTCGAAGTCCATGTTCGTGGTGCCGGTCGGCTCCTGCACACGATGCCAGAACAGATGCAGGAAGGAGCCGCTGGTGTTCTTCTCCAGGTACACGCCGAAATTGAGCAGGTCGCTCTTGTTGTTCGGGATGCTGCCGTCAGTGACGCTCGGAACCGGCGTATCTTCCTTGGTGCCGTTACCAAAAGAGTCGTCGGTTTGCCCCGTGGCCTTGTCTGTTTGGCGGCTGTCGTTGACGTTGGCCCAATCGTAGGTCAGCCCTGGAGTATCCAGTTTCAGGTTCGCGCCAGCGGGGAGTGGCGTGCCCGTGGCGTTCTCGATCTCGAACTGGCTACCTTCAAGGCTGACCCCGTAGTGAGAAGCCTGCGCCGCCCGCATACCGATCAGCAGGACCGTTGACATGGCGACTGCTCCAACTACGGCAACAATCGCCCAGCTTTTCAGTGTGCGGGGCTCCATCACCGCGCTGATCCACCCCATTATGTCCTTCTCCGGGGCATACATCGATTGTTCACGCTGTTTCTCCTTGTGCAAGGTATTCACCAGCCAGACGAGCCGGTAGAATGCCTGTTGGTGGGGGGCTGGGCGTCTTGTGGCGCTGGCCGGCGAAAACAAACGTCCACCCCTTGCTCCTCTGGTCCCTCGCAGCTCCTATCGTTGTTGGATCACCCCTTTCACCATCCCGCCAAACATCCCCTTCAAAGAAAAACCGGCTACAGAACCCGGAGGTCCTTCGTAGCCGGTTGCACCACTGGCTCCTTCTGCCCAAGGTGCCCATCTAAAGGGCAGAGCTCCTAGCCGCTACCTGGCACTGGTTTTCCCGTACTGCCAAGTGTAGATGGGGCCACAATATGCCACATCAGCCACTTGGCCCATTCTGAGATGTGTACTTCGGTATATTCACTACGCATATAGCCACAATGTGGACGAGCTGCCAGCAAGGACGAAGAACCACGGCCCGCTGGAAGCGCACGGGCCACGCCGTCAAATTACGCGCAAGTAGTGTGAACGGCTTTGGTGGCCGGGATGCCGCTTTCTACAGCAGGCCGGATGCCTGGGCCAGCGCCGCCAGCGGGCCGACGATCAGGGCGAAGATCACCGTAGCAGCCGCGAGGGTGTACACGGAGAACTCGACGGCGAAGCCGCCTTCACCAGCCGTCTCGCCGCCAGATGGTTCCTCGAAGAACATGTTGCGGATTATGCCAAAGTAGTAAGGCACGGAGAGCACGCTGTTCACGACCACGGCGCCAACTACCACGTACACGAGCCCGGACCCGGACTGCGCGCCAGCTAGCAAAACCCAAGCCTTGCCGAAGAACCCGCTGAGGGGCGGCAGGCCCACGAGCGCAGCCATGAACACGCCCATCGAGATGGCGAGCCCCGGGCGGGTGCGGAACAGGCCGTTGTAACCTTTGACCTCCTCGCCAGCGAGATCAATAACCAGGAACGCGCCCATGTTCATCACGGCGTAGGCTGCGGAGTAGATCATGACTGCCTGCACACCGGTCGGGACCGCGTCCCCCTGCAAGGCAGCGAACGCAGCCAGGATGTACCCGGAGTGCGCCACCGAGCTGTACGCCAGCATCCTGCGAACGTTGCGCTGGCGCAGGGCGAACAGGTTGCCTACGAACATCGTAACAATGGACAGGAACGCCATCACCACGGTCCACACCGGGGCGGCGCCAGGCATGCCTTCTAGCAGAATCCGCAAGAGGACGCCGAATATCGCCGCCTTGGGTGCGACTGAGAGGAATGCAGCCGCGCTCGTCGGGGCGCCCTGGTAGGCGTCAGGCGTCCAGAAGTGGAAAGGCGCGGCTGAGACCTTGAACGCAAAGCCAGAGATGAGGAGCACCAGACCGATCAGGGCTACGGGCGTGAGGCTGCCGGAGAAGGCCCGAGCGATGTCAGGGAGCTGGGCAGAACCGGCGACGCCGTAGATCAGGACCATCCCGTAGAGCAGGATGGAGGAGGCTATGACGCCCGTAATGAGGTACTTCATCCCGCCCTCGGCGCTCTCACGGCGGCGCCGGTCGAAGGCGACCATCGCGTAGGAAGGAATGGTAGCCAATTCCAGCGCCAGGAAGATGCCGAAGAGGTCGCGCATGGAGACCAGCAGCATCGCCCCGAGAACCACCGAGAGTATGAGCATCAGGTACTCGGCGGCGTCGCCCGTGCCACTCGACCAGCGGGCCGCAGCCAGCACGGCGAAGAACGCGGAACCGGACACGATCAGCTTGAAATACAGCGCGAAGCCGTCAACCACGTAGCCGCCGCCGAAGAATTCACCCTCGAAGCCTATGAAAAGCAGGACCGCCGTGCCAACGAACGTAACCAGCGCTCCCAGCGCGGCGAGGGAGGCGACCAGACCGGCGCTCCGCTCCGCGAACACGCCCACCATGAGGACCGCGATCAGGAACGCGGTCGAGATCAACTCAGGCATCAGCCCCAGGAATGCTTCACCCGTATAGGACACCGCCTATCCCCCTCCCAACACAGACACTAACGCCTCGACCGCAGGTTGCTGAATTCCTATCAGGATGCCTGGCACGATTCCGAGAAGCACAAGCAACACCGCCAGCGGCACGACAGCCACCATCTCCAGCGGCCCCGCGTCGGTGATCTCTTCGTAAGCAGGCTTCTCGATGGGACCAAAGATCACCCGTGCCAGCATGTAAAGCAGATACATCGCGCTGAAGATGATGCCGAGCGAGGCCAAAGCCCCGGCAAGCGGGAACGTCGTGTACCCGCCCATTATGCTCATGAACTCGGAGACGAACACTGCAAGGCCAGGCAACCCCATCGCTGCCAGCGCCCCGAGCGCGAGCAACCCACCGGCCCACGGCATCCTGGCGGCGAGCCCGCCAAGCTCAGATATGCTCCGCGTGCCGGTGCGGGAGGCTATAACGCCGACCAGAACGAACAGCAGCGCCGAGTAAAGTCCGTGCGTCACCTGCTGCAAAACTGCCCCGTTCATCCCGACGGGATCGGCGGACGCCGCACCGAGCAGGATGAAGCCAAGGGTTCCAATGGACGAGTACGCCACCAGCGCCTTCAGATCCGGCTGCAAGAAAGCAACGAACGCGCCGTACACGATGTTCACGACCCCGAGCGCAGCCACTATGGGCAGGAACGGTTCGACGCCCTGCGGAAGCAGCGGCAAGGCGATCTTGATCAGGCCGTAAGTCCCCAGCTTTGGCAGGATGCCTGAGAGCACGACGTTCGTGCTGGTCGGGCTGGACACGTATACGTCTAGCAGCCAACTATGCAGCGGCACGGCTGGCACCTTCACAAGCAACCCGAAGAGAATCGGCGCTGCTATGGCGATCTGGGCCGTCCGGCCGAGACCGCCGCCAGCGTTCAGAGATTCGATTGAGAAAGTTTCCGCCAACACCCCGAGGGCGAGGAATCCCGCGAGCATCGTGGTGCTGCCGAGGAACGTGTAGATGAAGAATTTGATCGCCGCTGGCTTGCGGTTCTCGTCGCCCCAGATCCCGACCATCAGGTACATCGGGATCAGGGTGATCTCGAAGAACACGTAGAAGAGGATCAAATCCTGGGCTGCGAACACGCCGAGCATCCCGAGTTCGGCGAGGAAGAGCATCACGAAATACTGGCGCGTGTTCTCCCTGATGTCCCACGATGCGACTACCGCGATGAGCGTGAGCAGCGCCGTCAGGAAGAACATCCCGAAGCCAAGGCCATCCAGCCCGACGCGGTATCCGATGTCGAGGGAGGGGATCCAGTCGAGTTCCTGCGTCAGCTGCGCCGCGCCGAGGTCGCTCCCGTGTGCGAAGTAGATGTACAGCGCTAGCAACAGCGGCGCCGCAGCGACCACCATAGCCGTTCGGCGCACGAGCCGTTCGTCTTCCGGCATGAACAGCATGAGGATCGCGCCGAGCAGCGGTATGAATATCGTTACAGTGGTGATCATAGCTTCGCCCCCACCGCGAAGGCGGTTATTGTGGTAAACACGATCAGGGCGATCACAAGCAACGCCCACTGCGCTCCGGCCACAGCCCCCACGAGAATTCCTATCATCAAGACGCTAAACATGATGAACAGCGCGTAATTCTGCACGCCGCCGGTCTGGAACCGCTGTAGGAACCCTCCGGTCCCCATAGCCCCGCGCCCCACGCCGCCGACGAGCCCGCCGAGGGCACGCCTGTCGAAGCCCCTGATGGCCCTGGCCAGCGCCTTCGAGCCCCGCACGAAGACCACCCCGTACAGCGCGTCGAAGTACCAGCCCTTGTCCAGGAAGGTGTGGATGGGCGCGAGCCTCCGCGCCAACTGCGCCGCCCGCTCCGGCTTCGGCACGTACAGGAAGTAAGCCAGCCCGATCCCGACCAGCGCAACGACTATCGAGACGATGCCGAGCGTCGAGCTGAACGCGTGGGCCTCAAGCCCTAGCGTCTCGGTGGCAAACTGGCTAGGCGTGACGAACTCAGCAAAGTAGTCGGTGATCGGGAGACCCAAGAAACCATCCGGGATACCGACCCATCCGCTCACTATGGAGAGAAAAGCAAGCAACATCATCGGGCCGGTCATGATCCCTGGCGACTCCACTGCCTCGCGGGCAGCCTGCGTGCGCGGCTCGCCGGTGAAGGCTATGAAGATTGCCCTGAAGATGTAGAAGGCAGTTAGAAACACGGTGAGCAACGCCATCCCGAACAGCACGTAGTAGTGCTCCTCGTAAGCGCTGGCCACTATGGCGTCTTTGGACCAGAAACCGGCGAACGGGAAGATCCCGGACAATGAGAGCCCGGCGATCACCATCACCCAGAACGTGATGGGCATTCGCCGCCGCAGCCCCCCCATCTCCGCGAGGCTGTAGGAGTTCATCGCGTAGATGATGCTGCCCGCGCAGAGGAACAGGAGCGCCTTGAAGAACGCATGGTTGTACAGGTGGAAAAAGCCTGCTGTGTACTGTCCGATCCCGAGCCCGAGCATCATGTACCCGAGTTGCGAGACCGTCGAGTAGGCGATCACACGTTTAATATCCTTCTTCACCAGCGCCATCGTCGCCGCCATGAGTGCCGTGAACCCTCCGACGTAAGCGACCGTCAGCATCGCGGTCTCACTCTGCACGAAGATGTCGTAGGTGCGGGCCACCAGATATACGCCAGCAGCGACCATCGTGGCGGCGTGGATGAGCGCCGAAACCGGCGTCGGGCCTTCCATGGCGTCAGGCAACCACACGTGCAGCGGGAACTGCGCGCTCTTGCCGATAGCCCCTATGAACACGAGGATTACGGCAGCCGTGAGCGCCGACCCGCCGATGAACCCGGCCTGGGCCGCCTGGGAGATGTCGTCGAACGCCGTCGAACCCGTCGCCCGCCAGAACATGATGATCCCTACGAACAGCGCAGCGTCGCCCACGCGGGTGACTATGAAAGCCTTCATCGCCGCGTCGCGGGCAGATGGTTTCTCGTACCAGTGTCCCACCAGCAGGTACGAGCAAAGGCCGACCAGCTCCCAGAACACGTACAGCTCGATGAAGTTAGGGGCCACGACAAGCCCGAGCATCGAAGCGGTAAACAAGTTCAGGACCGCGTAGTACCAGGAGAAGCGTGAGTCGCCCTCCATAAACGCTCCTGAATACAGTTGGATCATGAGGCTCACGAAACAAACCACGACCAGCATCACCGCAGCGAGGCTGTCTATGTAGATCCCCATGGAGAACGTCCCGCCAGCGCCGAGGTCTATCCACGGCACGGAGAACTCGATTGGCGTCCCATCGTTGGTCGCCACGTAGTAGAGCGAGAACGCCGAAAAAACCAGCGAGACCGTCACGCCGAGGATGGCGACGTACTGGGCATTCTCTTTCAGGAGACGCCCGAAAAGCGCAAGCACAACGAACACCAGCGCCGGGAGGACCGGGATAGCGGCCACGATCAGCTGTTGGCCGACGGTTGTCATCTAAACGGCCACCCTTTCTAGCCCCGCATCGTATTGACTTCGTCTATGTTCACCGTGCGCCGGGAGCGGAACACCGCGAGCACTATTGCAAGCCCAACCGCGATCTCGGCCGCCGCGATGGCGATCACGAGCACAGCGTAACTAGCCCCGAGCCCGCCTTCGCCCGGCAGGAAGTCCCCGAACGCCACGAGCGTCAGGTTGACGGCGTTGATCATCAGCTCCACGCACATGAAAACGACGACGGCGTTGCGACGGATCAGGGCTCCCCAAGTCCCGATGGCGAACATGATCGCACCTACCACCAGGTACCCCGCCAGCGGCGGCGTCGCCGTCAGCGCGTCTATGACCTGCTGCACGATCGGCGGCATTACTCAGCCCCCCGGTTAACATCCTCGCCCGACTTGCGGCGGCTCACGACGATGGCCGCGACCACGGCGACCAGCAGCAGCACCGAAG
>JACDAR010000291.1 GCA_013695335.1 Rubrobacter sp. | reverse complement strand
CGCAAGGAAGAGGTCGAGATAGACGACCAGACAAAGCACGGCGCCGGGGGCGTCCCCCGCGAGCCTCTGGGACAGAGTTCTCCGGCGCGGGAAGGGGAGTAAGAAGATGGGCAAAGAGCGATCCGACGAATTAGGGAAGCGGTTGGCCGGGTACCAGATCTACGACCGGCACTACGAGAAGGTCGGCAAGGTTGACGGCCTGTTCGTGGACGAGAACGATGAGCTCGAGTACATCGGTGTGAAGACCGGGCTGTTCGGGGGCTCATCCGTCCTGATCCCCATGGAGATCGTGCGGGTGAACGATGCGCGCCGGCTCGTCGAAGTCGCCGCCGAAAAAAAGGCCATCAAAGAAGGCCCGAGCTTCGGTGATGATGCGGAGATAACCACCGAGTTTGAGGACCGGGTCTACACGCACTTCGGGGTGAGGCGCGGGGCGTTCTCACAGGACAGTGGCGGATACGGCGCTCACCACGGCGGAGGCTCGAGCGTGGATCTAGCCTACGGGGAGCGCGCTGACGCCCAAACAGCTAGCGCGCCGGAGACCCACGAGGGCCATGAGCTTCGCGAGCGCGAAGAAGAGCCTGACGCTACGGACCCCGCCCGCCGTAAAGCTAGGGAGTTGGGCGTGGACCTTGCGCAGTTGGAGGGCACGGGCTCCGGGGGGCGCATCATCGTATCGGACGTGACGGAGTCCGCCGAACGTGGACAACCCACCGATCAGCCCGTGGCAAGTTCCATCGGTCCGGAGCCAGCCCATGCCGGCGAGGGATGGGGTCATGCGGAGCCGGATGCGGGGCCGCGAGAGGGTGATCTTCTATACGACCAGGATATCGGGGCTGAGTATCAGGAGACTGGCTCGGGCGGGACCGGATATGCCAGCGAAGATCGGCGCGGACCGAGACGCGAAGAGGCCGGCGAAGTTGGGCCAGGCATGAGCATGGGCGACACCGATAGCGGCGAGTTCCGCGGCCACGCCTCGGACGACGAGGGTATCGGACAGCGCCATGGCAGCGATCTTGAGGACGAGGACGAGCTGCGGGTGCAACGCTCGGAGGAAGAACTGAGGGTTGGCACCCGAGAGCGCGAGGCTGGCTCGGTCAACGTCCGCAAGCGCGTCTACACCGACCGCGAGCGCCTGAGCGTCCCAATCCGCCGCGAAGAGGTTACGGTCGAGCGGGTGCCCGTCGAGGGCGGAGCTACCGAGGCCCAGATCGGCGCCGAAGAGGTGACGATACCGGTGGTCGAGGACGAGGTCGTGGTCGAAAAGCACGCCGTAGTGAAAGAGGAGATCCGGGTCCGCAAGGACGTCGTCCACGAGCAGCAGATCGTCGAGGAGGACGTGCGCCGCGAGGAAGTGGAAGTAGAGGACGCGACCACGCGGCGCGAAGAGTAGCCGTACGAGGCGGCCGGAAATCTCCGGGCTATCCGCCCGCTCGATGCAGGTGGGTGACATGGACGGAGTCTTTGCGACCCGCTCCTGGAGCAGGCTCTTATCGGAAGGAGACGAAGCCCGATGGACGGAATCGGCGACATGATAATGAGGCAGATTACCAAGAAAGGCGTCAGCAAGGCAATGAAGTCTGGCAAGAAAATGCTCGGCAACAAGGGAAAGAAAGGCGGAGGCAAGCAAGGCTCTGCCAGGAGCTAGGAAGCGTTCCGGGACATTCCGTCTCGTAGAGGTTCCTCGAAACCCCAACCCTATTCAGGAGGCATGCACAGTGGGCACGGAGAGAAGAAGCGCGGAAGAGATAAGGGAAGACGAGTTGCGGCGGGAGACCAACCTTAGCCGACCGGCCGACCGGACCACGGACGGCGTCGAGCACGGGTTGGCGGACGACTCGCCGCTTGACGTCCGGCGTCACGGGCCCGAGGAGTCCCGCCGGGGCCTGCACGACGGAAACATCACCAGGGACGACATGCGCCGCGCCACCAAAGAGGCGATCATCGAGAGGGAAAAAGAGCTCAAGGGCGACGGCGCGTACGGGAGCAGCACCAGCGATCCCATCCTGCCCGCTGCGCTGGCGGAGTTGGTGGGCACGTTCATCCTGGTCTTCGGTGGGACCGCCGTCGCGGTCGCCGCCATCCTGAACCGTCCGACTGCCGGTGGGGCCTACGAATCGATGGCCGTCGCGCTGGCCTTCGGGCTTGCCCTCGTCGCGGTTGTCGCCGCCATCGGGCACGTCTCGGGGGCGCACGTCAACCCGGCCGTCACGCTCGGGCTGGCGGCCACCGGCAAGTTTCCGTGGAAGTCGGTCCCTTTCTATCTGGGTGCGCAGCTCGTCGGGGCCGTGCTCGGGGCCGTGGGCACCTGGATCGTCTTCGGCGGGCCGGGCAGGACCGAGGCGAAGCTGGCGGCCACCTACCCGGCCTCCGGGAGTGTCGGGGACCTGCAGGCGTTCATCGTCGAGATCCTCATCACCTTCATCCTGGTCTTCGTGGTGGTGGCGGTAGCTACCGACTCGCGGGCGCCGGCGGCCATCGCCCCTATAGCCGTGGGGTTCGCCCTGGCGGTCGGGGTGTTTATTGCGGGTCCTGTTACCGGGGGAGCCGTCAACCCGGTGCGCGCCCTGGGTCCGATGCTCGTGGCGGGCGACCTCACGAGCGTGTGGCTCTACATCCTTGGGCCGATCATTGGCGGCGTGCTGGCAGCATTCCTCTACGACCGCACCATGGCCCAGTAAGGACCGAATCACCGGCACACGACAGTAACGTCGCCGGATTTTCCAGAAAGGAGTAAGCAGATGAGCGAGAGAGAACGCACGGAAGGCAACACCGACGCGTCGAAGGTAGACGCGCAGAGCAACGGAGACTCAGGCCCGCGCAGGGTCGAAGAGGTAAGGGAAGAACGGGAAGTGGGCCACGACCCTGAATCATCCGCAACCTCGTCGGACACCGGCCAGAACGCGGACCCGGACGACGAGCGTTACAGGGCGAAAGGTCCCCTCACGCAGCGCCACGAACAGGAGGAGCAGAGGGACAATCGAAAGCAGCGGGAGGCTGAGTTGGGCACGAGCTTTTCGAGCGTGATCTTCGGTTGGCTGACCTCGCTCGGGGCCGCACCGATCCTGGTCGGCGTCATCGGCGCCATCGTGGCCGGGATCGTCGCGTTGCTTGGCCTCGGTGCCACCGGAGGCGGGATCGCGGGCTCCGTGGGGTTTCTGATAACCCTCTTCCTGGTGTTCCTGATCGGGGGCTACGTCGCCGGACGCCTGGCGAGCCGCTCGGGTGCCAAGCACGGCCTCTTCGTGGCGCTGCTTGCGCTCGTCCTCGTGGTGATCCTGGCGGTGGCCGGAGGAATCCTCGGGAGCACCTTCTCCAGTGCCCTGAGCAACGCGGTGCCGCCCGGCCTCATGCAGAGCGTCCCGACGAGCATCCCGCAGGGCCTCGGCATCACGGCCATAGTCTCGGGCATCCTCACCCTGCTCCTCCCGTTCATCGGCGGAGCGATAGGAGGCGCCTGGGGAGCCAAGACCGGCCGCGTTAGGCCATAGCAGCAACCTAACAGACAGCAAGCAAACAGAAAAAGGAGTAAGAAATGCAGGCAATAACGCAATCATTGTCGGACGGGCTCGGCGCCATCTTGAGTGCTCTACCGGCGCTCATCGGCGCCATCATCATCCTCATCATCGGCTTCATCATCGCCAAGGTGCTCCAGGGCGTCGTCACCAAGGTACTCCAGAGCATGGGATTTGAGGGCTGGATGGAAAAGGGCGGCATCAAGCAGTTCTTCGAGAGATCCCAGACCCGACAGACCCCGCTCTCCATACTTGGCAAGCTGGTCTTCTGGCTGGTGTTCTTCATAGCTATCACGATGGCCGTGGACACCCTGGGGATCTCGGCGATCTCGGATGTCCTGGCGCAGTTCATCGCCTACATCCCGCAGGTAATAGCCGCCATCCTGATCCTGGTCCTAGCCACCCTGCTGGCGACCTTCGTGGCTGGCATAGTACGCGGGGCCACGGGTAGCAACGTCATCGGCAACATCGCGCAGTATGGCATCATCGTTTTCGCGGCCTTCGCTGCGCTGACCCAGCTAGGTATCGCCCCGGAATTGATCGCCCCGACGTTCCTGATCCTTCTCGGGGCTGTTGCCCTCGCCACGGCCATAGCATTCGGCCTCGGCGCCCAGAGCACGGCCCGGAAGATAGTCGAAGACACCTACGACCGCAGGGATGAGGCCAGGGAGAAGATCCAGCAGCAACGAGAGCAACAGGGTAGTTCCCGCACGAGCAGCGTAGCAGGCGCCGTCGGCAGCCCGAATGGCGGCGAGAAGCCTACTGCCCGCCGTCTCCGACGGGAAGAGTAACAAACCACAAAGTAGAGAAACGCGGGGCCGCCTTTGCGGTCCCGCGACGCGTATTAGGAGGCAGTCTGTGCAGACGCGCGGAAACAAGAACCAGAGCCGGGACAGACAAACGCCACTTGTCTATCCGGGGGTGAAGGTTCAGGAGACCCTGGATTGTGTCGAAGAGCCACAGCGCTACGCAGGCTACCGTCTCCTTGACCCGCTGGGTCAGAAGATCGGGAAGGTGGAGAGGGTCTTCACCAGCGGCAGAGACGAACCACAATACATACGGGTGAAGGTGGGCTGGATGAGATCGAAGACGCTCTTAATCCCGACGGATCGGGTCGCTCTGGATGAGGCACTGCGAACCCTGACCTTGTTGTAGTAGCTGGGACTTCAGCGGCTACTTCGTCGGGAGGAGGGTGGACGTCGCCATGTACAGGAGCAAGAAGGTCGGCAAGGACCGCTATTGTCTCTCATCCCAGGAAGTGATGAGCGCCGTTCTGAGGCGCGCAAGGCTGGAGAAAGACCTCCGGCGGGCGATAGGGTGCGAGGAGTTCAGGGTCTATTATCAGCCCCTGGTTCTTCTCGAAACAGAAGAGACAGTAAGCTTCGAGGCGCTGCTAAGGTGGGAGCATCCCGAACATGGCTTGTTGGCCCCCGCCGAGTTCATCCCACTGGCCGAGAAGAACGGCTTCATAATACCTCTCGGAGGTTGGGTCTTGCGGGAAGCCTGTCGCCAGTTGCCTTTCCTGCGGGAGCAAACCTCCTCCAAAGGGCCGCTGAAGATGATGGTAAACCTTTCGCCGCGGCAGTTTCGCCATCCAAGCCTGGTCGAGACAGTCGCCGCCGCCCTCTCCGAAAGCGGCCTGGAGGCAGAAAATCTGATCCTGGAGATCACCGAGAACACAATGATGGAGGACGGTGCGACGGTCGAGGTCATACTGCGGAAGTTGGAGGGCGACGGGGTGAAGCTCGCGCCTGACGATTTCGGGAGTGGTTACTCTTCGCTGGCCTCTGTTGCGAAAATCCCCTTGAGCGTAATCAAGATCGACCGAGCGCTGATCGCGGGGTTGGACGGGAGTTCCGATCGGCTATCGTCTCATCGATGATCGACTTCGCGCACGCGCTAGGGTTCACGGTGGTCGCCGAGGGTGTGAAGACCGCCGGTGAACTGGCGGAACTACGTTCGCTAGGATGCGAGTACGGGCAGGGTTACTGGCGAAGGCCATACGCCCTGCCACGGAGGCAGCGTATCCGCAGCTGACTCATTGCACGGGGCTGGTCTGGGTTATCTCGCCGACGTACACCAACCAGATGTTCGTACATACTTTGGCACAATTATCTGCGGTTTGGGACCCGTAATGCTTGACTATTCGGGAGTCTGCGGTTAGGAGTACAGGCACTCCGGCACTCGTCCAAAGAGCCACTCCTCTCTTTCCTTTCCCCATTTCCAGGGTGGGTGTCGGATACTTACAGAGTGCCTGCGCAGGAGATTCACTGTGTCTCGCCTCTGGGACGCCGGACTTTTTCTGGGTTTGAGATCAGGCTTCGGTCTGTGGTAGACGGCGCAGTATACGGCCGAGCATTTCCACGCCGCCTTTATCCAGCGTGCGATCCTCTTCGATGATTTCTGGCCTGGATGGTTCTGTGACCCCGGTTTCATCCATGATCTCACGCAGCCTTCCGGCCGTGACGGTGGAGCATACTACCGCCTGAACTTCTCCCAGAAGATTTCGCGTTGCTTCCTCATCCTCTATCTGAACCTCGTTGAAGGCAAGGTGATCCAGGCCCGCCCCCTCGATGGAACGCGAGAGGTTCTCCATGCACGTCTTGCCCCATCCCACCACGCCGACCGGCGTACCATTCGGCAACTCCGTCAGGCGACGCAGGCTCTCGAGCGTCGCCTCAGCCAGCAGCGCCACCGTCTCGATCCCGAGCGGCTCCACGATCTCCTGTACCTCGTGGACGTGAAAGAACGTCGTAACCGCGAGCCGCCAGGGCGGACTCTCTTCATGTGATACGCGCCCAGCCAGATCCTCTAGCAGCACCCGCTCTACCTCCACGGGCAACTGCGCCTCAAGCTCGTCAGAGAACTGGTGCAGCTCCGCTGGCGTGCATTCGACGAACGTGACCCGCGTCTTCCCAAGCATTCTGGCCCCTGCCCTCGCCAGCAGCGCAGACGCCAGATCCTCCACCGGAATGCCCTGCGCCGCCGCAAGGTCCATCACCCGCTCCACTACTTCCTGGCGCCTCAGGTACTCGGCGTCCACCGGCGGCTCCACCACGTATACTCCGCTGCCGCGCCTGCTCTCCACGTATCCTTCACGTTCGAGGTCCGAGATCACGCGTGCCACCGTGTTGCGGTTCACCCGCAGGAATCCTGCCATCGCCCTGATGCTCGGTAGCCTGCTCCCCACAGCGAACCTACCAGTCAGGATGAGGTGCTTGATCTGCTCCTCCAACTGTACGTGTACCGATACCCGGCTCTTGGAATTTATCTGTAAATCCATGATTATCCTATTGTCCTATGTCACTGTGTCACTTACAATTGTCCTAGTGCAGTATGGCAATTATACCGGAGCGTCGAGGCGGAGGTGAGTGATGCACGGTTTGGTTGGTCTGGTGGATCTCGGTTTGGCTGAGGACCATCGCAAGGAATTGCTGCGGGAGGCTGAAGAACGGCGTCTGGCGCGGCGGGTGCGTGGTACGCGACGGGCAGCGACACGCTGGATGGAGACCGTTGGAGGGCGGGATAGCGCCGTAACCGTCAGGTGGGGTTTGCATGGCGACGATGGGAAGGTCGCGCGGCTCTTGGAGTTGAACGGGTTGCCGCGCTGGATCGCCTTCGAGGAGCGGTTCGTGGTGGCCGAGCGGGATGGTGTGATCGTCGCCGCATTGTCCTACATGACGGAGCCAAAGCGGATGCTGCTCGGGACGCTGATCTCCGATCCCTGGGCCGGTGAACGCGCGTTGGCCGTGGCCCTGTACGCAGGGGTTCGGCATCTTGCGCGCGAGATGTGCGTGCGGGAGATACGCGCGGACGCTGTCAGCCGGACGAGCTATCTCCGGGAGGCCGGATACCATAGGCGGCCCATGGGCTGGCGGCTGGACGTGGTGGAATCTTCCTTGAAAAATGGAGACCGCTCGACGACGCGGTGGCGCGGGAAGATGTTCCGTCTAATCGCCAGGTACGTCACGAGGATGCGGGTTTTCGGGGGTTAGGATCGGGGGTCTGACACATCGCGGGGTGTTGGCGGGTTTGCGGGCTGGAGCGCCTGTGACCGCCGGATATCTGCCTGCCGCCGTAGCTTTCGGGGTGGCCGCGCGGGAGGCCGGTCTGAGCGTCTTCGAGGCCGTCTTCATGGCGGCCACCGTGTACTCTGGCGCAAGCCAGTTTGCTTTGGTGGGTTTGATCTCATCCGGCGCCCCAGCCCTCGTTGCCGGAGTATCGGCCCTGTTGTTGAGCCTCCGGCACGTGCTCTACGGCCCGGCCCTCGCACCGTCGCTGCGGTACATCAGGGGATGGCGCGTTGGCGTGGTTGCCTACGGGCTCACAGACGAGATCTTCGCCGTCGCGCTCGGCCGTCTGAGGCAGCGTCAGGCAAATTTTGGCTGGATGATGGGGCTGGAAGCCGCGGCGTGGGTGCCCTGGCTATCGGGCATCGCGGCCGGCGCCATCGCAGGGGCTGCCATCACCAAGAAGGCGCCGGTGGTCGCCCCGGCCCTTTCCTTCGCCCTGCCAGCCCTCTTCGTGGCCCTGCTCGTATCGCTCATACCTTCGGACTCGCGGGCCAGGATGTCAGGAAATCGTCTCGCAAGCGTCGGCGCGATCCTGGCTGCTGGTACGGTCGCCGCAGGTTTTTACTTCGCGGGGCAGGAGAGCTGGGGCGTGCTGGCCGCCGGGGTGGCGGGTCCTGTCGCTGGCGTTTGCCTGAAGAGATGGGGGAACCGTGGGCGCTGATTCGCCGCTTCTGTTCGCCCTGATCGGGGTCGGCGTCTACCTGACGCGCGTCGTACCACTGGCGCTGGCGTTGCGGCGTGAAGACGACAGCCAAGAGATAGACGAGTCAGATGACGCTCCTGGTGCGATGGACGGATGGCTCGGGTTCGTGGGACCTTCCATCATCGCGGCGCTGCTCGTGGCGGCCGTTCTCCCCGAGCCGGGTCAGGATATGTGGCTGGAACTCGCCCGGACTGGCGCCGCCCTTGCCCCGACGGTTGCGGTGGCCGTTCTTTTCGAGAACCTGGGCCTCACAGTGCTCGTTGGAATCCTTTCGTACGGATTGGCGTCGGTGGTGATCTAGATGCCAGGGAAGCCAGCTCGTACCAGGAAGGATGCCGCCCCGTTTACATTGAAAGGCGCGCTGCGCGGGGCGCGGATGTGCGCCCCAATCGCGGCGAGCGGGTTTGCTATCGGGCTGGTCTTCGGCGTGCTGGCGCGTCAGGCTGGCCTCGGCGCTGGTGAGGCGGCCCTGATGAGCGCGCTGGTCTTCGCCGGGGCCGCGCAGTTCGTGGTGATGGGGCTATGGGCGTCGCCTGTGCCCGTGGCGACGGTCGTGCTCGCGACGCTCATCGTCAACCTGCGGCACCTGCTCATGGGCGCTGCGCTCGCGCCGCATTTCCAGGGACTATCCCGACTCAAAGCCTACGGATCTGCGTTCTTCATGGCTGATGAGAACTGGGCGCTGGCGATGGGCGAGTTCGGCAAGGGACGCCGGGATGCGGCGTTTCTCATCGGCGGCGGGCTCATCATGTGCGCCTCGTGGACCACATCGACCCTGATCGGGGGTTCACTGGGCAACGCCATCTCCGACCCCGCCCGCTGGGGGCTCGACTTCGCGTTCACTGCAATATTCCTGGCGCTTTTGTGTGGGATGTGGAGGGGAACGCGGGATCTCCTGCCGTGGATCGTGGCCGCTGCCGTCGCGGTGGCGGCGGAAAGATGGTTGCCCGGACAATGGTACATCCTGCTCGGAGGACTTTCGGGAAGCCTCGCGGGGGTGGCACGCCGTGCGGATTGACGGACAGACCATCATCGCCATCGTGCTCATGGCGCTCGCCACCTACGCCACGCGCGTGGGCGGCCTGTGGCTGGCGAGCCGGCTTCCCCTGTCGGGGCGCGTGGAGGCGTGGCTTGGTTACATTCCGGGTGCGATCCTGGTCTCACTAGTCGCGCCCGTCATAGTCTCTGGCGGAATCGTCGAAGCCCTGGCCGCGCTGGCCGTCGTTGCCGTCGCCCTCAAGGGCGGAAACCTGCTGGCTTCCATGCTGACAGGAGTCGGCGCTGTTCTGATACTGCGTGCCCTGATCGGATGACCACGAAGCGGCTAAATATACTCCACGTCGAAGTCCGATTTCCGCCAGTAATCTGAGTGGGGCGATCTAGAATCACGACCATGATAAGAGACTTCGAACATTGCTACAGGGCCGTCAGGAGCCGCGACGCCCGCTTCGACGGCTGGTTCTTCACGGCGGTATCCACGACCGGCATCTATTGTCGGCCGAGTTGTCCGGCCATCACGCCGAAGCGGGGGAATACCAGCTTCTATCCGACGGCTGCGGCGGCGCAGCGGGCTGGCTTCAGGGCCTGTAAGCGGTGCCGCCCCGACGCAGTTCCCGGCT
>JACDAR010000290.1 GCA_013695335.1 Rubrobacter sp. | reverse complement strand
AGAAAAGGGGAGGGTATGGGATGAGTGCGGAGCTATTCTCGCTGATAGTGCTTCTCGGAATGTTCGTTGTGGCCTCGGTTCTGCCGATCAACCTCGGCATCATGGGGTTCGTTGCAGCTTTCCTTCTAGGCATCACCCTCGGCGGCATGACGGTCGACGACATTTTCGCCGTGTTTCCTGGCGACCTTTTCATATTGCTTGCGGGGATCACGTTCCTGTTCGCCATAGCCCAGAACAACGGGACCGTGGACTTACTGGTGAGCTGGGGGCTGCGCCTGGTCGGGGGTAACGTGGGGCTTATACCCTGGATCATGTTCCTGCTCGCTGCCCTGTTTTGCAGCATCGGCGCCCTGAGCGCGGCGGGGGTCGCCATCGTTGCGCCGGTTGCGTTGCGGTTCGCGGCACGGTATCAGATCAGCCCGCTGCTCATGGGCGTCATGGTCGTGCAGGGCGTGACCGCTGGCTCCTGTTCGCCAACTCCCTTATCTTCAACACCGTTGTCGCGGCCGGGGTGTTCTTCGTCTTCGGCGGGGTGCGGTTGCTGAGGCAGAAGGGCGTTATGGTGGCCCTTGCTGATGAGACAGGATCGGTTGGCCTTTCGGGGGATGGCAATACGGAAGACACTTCGGAGAACGCCGGGGACAGGATGACGCCGTTCATCGCGGCCACGCTCGCAAGCATAGTCATCCTGATCGTGGTCTCTTTCCTGTTCGGCAGCAGCGATTACTACGACGTTGGCTTCGGGGCTTTCATAGTCGGGCTGGTGCTGGTTTTGATCTCGCCTCAGCAGCAGGGTGAGGCTTTCAACGCGATGCCGTGGTCGGCGATACTCCTGATCTGCGGCGTGCTGACGTATATCGGGGTGCTGGAGGAGATCGGGACTATCGAGTACATGCAGAACGTGATCGCCGGTATCGGGAGCAACCTGATCGCCGCGCTCGGCGCGTCTTACGTCGGTGGGGTGATCTCGGCTTTCGCGTCCACGGCGGGGATTCTGGGCGCGGCTATCCCGCTCGCGAAGCCTATCCTCCAGGATTCTGGACTCTCGGCGGTAGGCGTCGTCACGGCTATAGCCATCTCCTCCGCTATCGTGGATATCAGCCCGCTCTCGACCAACGGCGCGCTCCTGGTCGCAAACGCCCAGGGCGTGGACGAGCGCAAGTTTTTCAGGCAGCTTCTGCTGTGGGCCGTCGGCGTCACCCTACTTGCGCCGCTCGTTGCGTGGTTCGTGTTCGTCGTGATCGGGATCTGGTAAGAAATGCTCCTCACAGATGAGGAGAAACGCATAGAGCAGGGTGAGCGCGGCGAAGCAGCCCGCGAAGCCCTCGAAATGCAGAAGGCTGTCGGCGAGTACTACGGGGCTGGGCGCTTCGTGGAGATCACAAACGCGCACATGATGGGCGACATTGAGGTGATGGGCGAGCACGGCCTCCGCTACCTGGAGAGGCTCGTCTCGCTCGGCGCGGCGTGCAGGGTGCCGACTACCACCAACGCCCGCTGTTTCGACTTCGCCCACGCGGACGCGCTCGGGCAGCGTCCGGAGCGCGTCAAGCGAGAATGACACCTCATCTCTTGCCTGCGTGACATCGGCGTGATGACGACAGACACCTGCATCAACTACCAGGCCATCTACCAGCCGCACGTCGGTGAGCACGTCGCCTGGGGGGACACGGGGACCGTGATCTACGCGAACTCGGTGCTGGGGGCACGCACCAACTTCGAGAGTGGTCCGGCGGCCCTTTCAGCGGCTCTGACTGGAAGGACGCCGGAATACGGCTTCCATCTGGACGCCAACCGGAGCAGCAACCTCGACGTGCGCGTCGAGGCCACACTCGACGACCTGAGCGACTGGGGAATCCTCGGGAAGCTCATCGGCGAACGGCGCCAGAGCTACGAAAGCGTGCCCATGATCACCGGGATAGAAGGCACACCTTCGTCGGACCAGCTCAAACACCTCGGAGCCTCGCTCGCAAGCCACGGTTCGATGGGCATGTTCCACATACCAGGGATCACCGTCGAAGCCGAAGGATCGGACACCGGAGCATCCAATGCCGAGGTCATAACCTCGGAGGATATCCAGGACGTATACGAGAGATACCTGCCGGAGGACGACACCGCCAACCTCGTGGTGTTCTCCGCGCCGCACCTCTCGCTGTTCGAACTCCGTAGCCTGGCCGGTATGCTCGAAGGGAAGCGTGTCGCTGAGGATACCACCCTGATCGTAACTACCAACAGGGGATTCAAGACAAACGCCTGGTCGCTTGGTTACCTGAAATCCATAGAACAGGCAGGCGGCATGGTGCTGGAAGGCGTGTGCTTCTACATACTCGACGACGTAGGGAAGATGAGGGAGAGAAACGGGTGGCGCAACATCGTCACCAACTCGGCCAAGCTCGCGAACATCATCGGGGCGCACAAGTACAATCCAGTGTTGCTGACGATGGAGCAGTGTGTGGAAGCCGCCCTGTCCGGCACGGTCGGCAAGTCCTCCGAAGCCTCGAAACACCGGGTCAGATCTTGAAGCTGGAGCTTGCGCGCGTTCGGGGGGTGACCGAGGGTGAGGCGCTCGTGTCGGAAGAGGGTTTCAGCCCCAGGTACGATCTGGATCGCGAGACCGGCATCATCTCGCGTCCGGGGCACGCGATCCAGGGTGAGTCGATAGCCGGAAGGATATTGTTCTTCCCAACTGCCAAGGGCGGCATCGCGGCTGGATGGGCGTTCTACGACCTCGTCGGAAAGAACATCGCGCCCGCGGCGATAGTGTTCGGGACCGCCAACCCGGTCATGGTGCAGGGCGCCGTGTTCGCTGGCATCACGATAGCGGAGTGCCCCACCTTCGCCGAACAGGTACAGACCGGAGACAGGGTCGTCATAGAGCCCGACAATATGTCTTTGACAGTTCACGGTAGCTGATCCCGGCTGGAAACACCTCGCTATACGTTGCCGTGATCGAGGCTGTCCAGCGGCGGCCCAGTACATCCTTCCATGGCTTCTCCGAAGCGGGATACAATGCCCGAAACGCGCGAAGGGAGCGGATGTACATGTCTTTTCTGCATGCGATGACGGTGGGGCACGCGGGTTGGGCCTCTTACGCCGTATCCCTGATCGTCGGTGTCACGCCTGGCGTACTCGCTTTGTTTCTGAGAAGGGGCTTCGGCAGACGCGGTTTCGGTCGGGGGCTCGGAGCCTTCAGGCTGATCAGGGTTCTCTCCGTGCTCCTGTTTACCACCATACTCGGGCCGATCGTACTTGTGGCGTTGCTCGCCTTTGCCGCCTACTGGTTCTACGTCAACCGACAGGGAAGATGAACTGACCTATGGACAACCGGGGAGAAGTCTGTCTCCAAGAAGAGGTCGAACGTCGCCGGAACTCGGGGATGTCCGCAGGGGAGATCGCGCGGGACATGGGCGTTGACCCCGGATGGGTGGAAGCCCTGATCTCGGCGTGGGAAGATCCCCCGGCAGACGATTCCTGATCCCGCTCCAGGCTACTCCTCCGCCCGGCCACCGAGGTGTTCTGCGAGGAACTCTTCGGCGGCGGCGTAGAACTTGAGGCGGTTCTCGGGGCGGGCGAAACCGTGGCCCTCGTCCTCGAAGAGCATGTACTCGTGGGCGATGCCCTTCTCCTGCATGGCGGCGACGATCTGCTCTGACTCGGCCTGCTTGACTCGCGGGTCGTTGGCGCCCTGGGCGATCAGCATTGGGATGCCTATGCGGTCAACCGAGAAGAGCGGTGAACGACTCTTCAGCAGCTCCTCCTCCGTCTCCGGGTCGCCGACGCGCCTGGTGAAGATGGCCTTGAGCGGCTCCCAGTACGGCGGGATGCTCTCTATAAGGGTGATGAGGTTGCTCGGCCCGACGATGTCCACGGCGCAACGGAACAGGTCTGGCGTGAACGTCGCACCTGCCAGCGCGGCGTACCCGCCGTAAGAGCCTCCGAAGATGGCGACGCGCTCCGGGTCCGCTACGCCTTCATCAACGGCCCAGCGGACTGCATCCACCAGATCGTCGTGCATCTTCGCGCCCCACTCCTTGTTGCCTGCGTTCAGAAATTCTTTGCCGTAGCCGGTCGAGCCCCGAAAGTTGACCTGCAAACAGGCGTAGCCCCGGTTGGCGAACCACTGGGCCTCCGGATCGTAGCCCCACCCATCCCGCGCCCACGGCCCACCATGCACGTTCAGGATCATCGGCAGGTTCTCACGATCCGAGCCCGGAGGCAGCGTCAGGTAGCCCTCGATGAGTAGTCCGTCGCGGGAAGTGAAGGAGATGGGCTGCATTAGCGCGAGATCGTACTCCGCCAGGTCTGGGCGGGCGTCGAAGAGGTGTTCGCCCTTCCTGTTCAGGCGGTCGTAGGCATAGTACGAGGCCCCGCCGTCGTCGGCTGTGAAGGCCACGATCCAGTTTTCGTCAGCCCGGTCGCGGCTCGATACTGCGAAGTCACCCCTCGCAAGCCCCCTGATGGCCTCGAAGTCCTCCCTGATGCCCTCGTCCAGCACGGTCCACTCGGCGCGGGCGCGCTCCACAGCCACCGCCTGCGCCTCGTGGGTGTCTGGGTGGATCATCACGTCAGCCACGTCGTACCTCGAATCCTTGACGAGCGTCTCCACTTCCCCTGTCGCCAGATCGAGCGTGACGAGGCGACCGGCGTTGACGTCGCGGGAGTCCCGCAGGTACATCTTCCTTCCATCTTGGGTGAAGCCAACGGGGCCGCTGCTCAGGCCGTCCTCCGGCCCCCAGCTAACCGCCGTGTCCCAGCTCTCGCTCCCCGTCTCGCGGACGAGCAGATCCAAGCCTCCGTCCGGCCTGGCGGTCACCGCGCCGCGCACCTCGAAATCTGCGTCGGCCACCCATCCGGCGACGTTGCCAGGGTTCTCGGCCACGAGTTCCAGTTCGCCTGTGCTCAGGCGCAGTTTGTAGGCATCGTGCAGGCGGGCGTCCCGTCTGTTGAGGCTGACCAGGATCTCATCCGGGAAGTGGCGGCTCTTGTCTATAATCTGCGCCTGCACGTCGTCGAAAGGCGTGAGGTCCCTTGTTCCGCTGCTTTCGAGGTCCACCGCGTACAGTCGCCAGTTCTCGTCGCCGCCAGCGTCCTGGAGGTAGACGATGTGGCGGTCATCCTCTGCCCAGAAGTACAGTCTGATGCCGCGATCCTGGTCCTCAGTCACCGGACTGAAGTCGTCGCCGCCAACGCTCCCGACCCACACGTTCAACACGCCGTTCACGGGGGCGATGTAGGCGAGGCGCTTGCCGTCGGGTGAGATGCGGGGCTGTGTTCGCTCAGGGTTTCCGAACAGGATTTCGCGCGGGATCAAAGGTGCGGATACTCTGGAATCTGTCATCTCTGCCTCTCTAGCGAGAACTTTCGGCAAAGTTTAGCGCGTGCGGGGTTTCTGTCCTTCAAGAGTTTGTTTTCAAGCTGGCGAGACGTTCATCGATGGCCGCCTCCTGGTCATCCGCCGGGAGCCGTTCTGGCTCGAAGATGGCCTGTAGCCCTATGCCGTCTACCAGCGCGATCAGGGTGCTCGCCTCGCGCCGGGCGTCGAGGTCGGCGCGCAGCACACCCTCACGCTGGCACGCTTCGATCAGGGCCGCCACGACTCCGCGCCACAGCGTGTACCAGTGATTCTGCTCCGCGGCCAGCGCCCCGCTGTATGCTGCCCGTCCCCAGAAACTCAGCCACACCCGGTACTCGTCCCGGCTCTCCCCGTCCAGCGGCAACGCCTCTTTGAGCACGGTCCCGAGCGCCTCGAAGTTGCTCCTTCCGGCGCTCTGGCCCTCCATGCGCTTCGCCGCCCGCTCGACGGAGACACGCAGGGCATGCACGAGCAACTCGTCCTTGTCCTCGAAGTAGTGCGCCAGAACCCCTGTCGAAACCCCAGCCTCATCAGCGATCTCACGCACCGTCGCAGAATCCATCCCCCGCCGGGCCACAGCCCGCCACACGGCCTCCCCGATCTCACGCCGCCTCTTTTCATGGTCAACCACCTTCGGCATCCCCAAGCACCTCCATCCTTGACAACCAACCGCATCAGTATAATATAACAAACGTCCGAAATAAAAAAGTGAAAGGGAGTTGACGATGGCCTGGGTCTTTCTTGTTGTTGCGGGGTTTTTCGAGGTTGGGATGGTAATGGGCTTGAGTCTCTCTGAGGGCTTCTCGAAAACGTGGCCGAGCGTGTTTATGGTAGTTTCGGCGACTATCAGCTTTTCGCTACTGGCGGAGGCCATGAAGGTGATTCCGGCGGGGACGGCCTATGCGGTATGGACTGGCATCGGGGCGGTGGGTGCGATCTTGATGGGTATTCTGTTCCTGAAAGAGTCCGCCGATTTGATGCGGCTAGGGGCTCTGGCCCTCATTGTCGCGGGTGTGATCTCGCTCAAGTTCACAGAGGGTTAGGGCGGGCTCGATTATGGCGTGGGTCTATTTGATCGCCGCGATCAGGCCCGTCCCTTCGGTCTCGGTGTTGTTCTTCTATCTCGTCAGCATCAGCCTTCTGGTCCTGACGCTGAAGAGGATCGACATCGGTGTCTCCTACGCCGTATGGACCGGGGTGGGGACGTCCCTGATCGCGGCTATAGGAATCCTGTGGTTTCAGGAGCCTGCGACAACGCTCAAGGTCGCTTCGCTTGTCCTGATCATAGCCGGAGTGCTCAGTCGGCCTCAACCTCGGCGGCGCCGTCCTGGCCGGGCAGCACGACGAATGGGCCGAGGAAGTGACCGCCGAACAGATCCTGCAAGCCATCGCGGCCTGACCCGGCCGCAACGATGGATCACCCCAGATACACCACGTCAACGGACTTGAGCACTCCGGTACGACGTGGCATGATCGCGCATGTGACCAGCAGACTCGCCGCAGCACAGCACCTGCGCGACCTCGCGCGGCTGCGCCGCGTTCGCGACCGGATCGACCGGGAGTACGCGCAGCCGTTGGACGTCGAGGCGCTCGCCTGCGGCGCGCACATGTCGGCCGGGCACCTCAGCCGCCAGTTCCGGCTCGCGTACGGCGAATCGCCGTACAGCTACCTCATGACGCGGCGCATCGAGCGCGCGATGGCGTTGCTGCGTCGTGGCGACCTCAGCGTCACCGAGGTCTGCTTCGAGGTTGGCTGCTCGTCGCTGGGTACCTTCAGCAGTCGCTTCACCGAGCTGGTCGGTGTGCCGCCCAGCGTCTATCGGCGCCAGGCGTCGCGCGCGACGGCGGGGATGCCGTCCTGCGTGGTGAAACAGGTGACCAGACCGATCAGGAATCGAGAAGTCCCTTCCCCTGGCCGCACGAAGAATGACTGCCATGGACATCGAGCAAGACGAGCTGGCGCCGGTAAGGTCGGTGCACAGGGTCGGCCGGATCATGGGAGAGAAGGCCGAGGTGCTCTTGCTGGACTGCGGCCACTTCG
>JACDAR010000286.1 GCA_013695335.1 Rubrobacter sp. | reverse complement strand
AGGTTGCGTTGGTGGCGTGCATGAGGAAGCTGCTCTCGATCCCAGGCGCCTTGATGAGGGATGGTGCTATTTGGAGATGTCCTCATGCCCTGACTCCTTGACTTTTAAGACGGTTGCTCTCGTAGCTTCGTCTAACACTACGAGCGATACCCTCGATCACGGTGAACGACACTACTTTTTATGCCTTCTCTGGCGGTTCAGTATCAGATGCCTTTGTTCTACTGCCAGACTTCATCGAACCATCCATGTCCCGCAATGCTGGATTGAAGAACATGCTTGAGGTGAGGACGAGGTAGAAGACACCCATACCGATGAGGGTGGGCACGAGCCCGAGCCCCTCGACGAGGAAGCCGCCAAGCGCCATCCCGAGAGGAGTCGCGGCCATCGCTAACGCGTTCAGCACACCGAAGGCTCGCCCGCGCAACCCTGGCGGGGTGTGCTCCTGGAAGATCATCATGAAGATCGGGTTGATCGGTCTCGCCAGTATCCCCACGAACACGAACACCCCGATTATCACCGGCAACGTGGGCGTCATAGCGAGCGTCAGGTAAGCTAACGGCCCCGCGACGAACCAGCAAATCACAAAGGTGAGCCTTCGTGGCAGACGATGGCCCACAAGGCCGAAGAGGAGCGTACCCGCGAGTGCTCCCCCGCCGAAACTGCCGAGCATTGCACCGAGGCTTGGCGCGCTCCCGAACACCTCGTTCGCGTAAACGGGGAGGATGACAGCCTGTAGCGGAGCGTCCAGAAAGTTCGCCGCCGTGGCGACGAGGATCATGGAGAAAATGAGCAGGTTGGTCCTCACGAACCTCAAACCTGCCAGCAACTCGGAGAGGTAACCACTCCTGCTCTCTACGTCATCCTTCTCAGCAGTGAACCGCACAGCAGGAACGGCTACCGTGACTATAGCGGCGGATACGGCGAAAGTAGCGGCATCCAACCACAGCACCCCGGTAGCGCCAAGAAACACGATGAGGACACCCGCAAGCGGAGGACCGAGGAATTGCGCCAGACGCGGTACCGAAGCGTCGAGTGAATTCGCCCTCTCCAAGCGCATCCTGGCGGAGCGGGCCAGATCCGGAATCATGGCATCACGCGCCGACATGCCCGGCGCGTCGAGCACCGCGCCGAGAAATACGAGAACCAGCAGTTGCCAGAAGGGAAGATACCCGGCGGCATAGAGTAGTGGTATGAGCGCCACCGTCGCCCCGCTCATTAGATCGGCGGTGATACTAGTCTGCTTGAACCCGAGCCTATCCACGATAGACCCTCCGAAGAAGGCCGCGAGCACCGCTCCGAGCGCCATGACTGCCCCGGTGAGCCCGGTCTTAGCGGCGCTGCCGGTAGTCTGCAAGACGAACCACGGTACCGCCACTGCGGTCATGGCGTTGCCCACGACAGAGACAGCGTTCGCGAGCAGCAACGCGAAGATCGGAAGCCGCTCCCGTCCCTCCATGCCAGTGGCTACTCCTCATCCACCGATGTCTCCGAGTCTTCGGGCAACTCGAGAAGGTTTGTACGGAAAACGGCGCTGACGAAAGCATATACCCGCTCGCCCGGAACCGGGTCCACCGCGAACTCCTCGGCTAGCTCCACGATCTTCGCGGCGAACTTCTCGGCCTCGGAGGCCGGAACACGAGCGTGAGCCAGAACCGAAGACGGAAGGATCTCCCCGACCGGCAACCCCTCAGACAACGCCGATTGGTCGTACTCATCCATCGCTTGCCGAAGCTGGAAAAACGGCTCGACAACGGGCAGCTCCTCCCGCCACGAGGAGTTGCGTGCCGTGAACGTGACACGCCTGTACGTATTTCCGTAGTACTTCTCAGTCATGGCCCGCACCCGCCGCGTCCGCACCACCCGAACGAGACACGCCTCCTCCAGCACCCGCAGATGGTGCCCCACGGTCCCGGGACTGACCCCCAGCGCGCCGGAGAGCTGCTTGCCCGTCGCCGCCCGCTCGTACAGCAAACTCACGATCCTCTGCCGCGTCGAGTCAGCGAATGCCTTGAAGTGCCCGGGCTCCCCAGCCTCGAAGAACTCCTCCATCTCGTAATCCGGCCGCCCCTTCTGCTCGTCCATACGCATATATTCGACGAACAGCGAACATTTGTCAAATGGCGTGCTTTGTGTGTGATTCAGCCGTTCAGGATGGGAAGGCGGTCGTGATGAGCGCGAGAAGGCAATCGCCCGCCTTTCCACGCAGAGAATAGTGGGCTTCCGCGGAGAGCGGCGTCTCATCCGGGTTCACCTCGACGACGGTTGCCCCGTGCATGAGGGCTTCGTACGGCAATCCGGCGGCGGGATACACGAGGCTGGAAGTGCCGACGGAGAGAAAGAGATCGCAGCTTCGGGCCGCGCTGGCGGCATCCTTCATCACCCCGGCTGGCAGCACCTCCCCGAACCACACCACGTCAGGCCGTAACGGCGCCCCACAGTTCGCGCAGACCGGCGGCGTCACGTCTTCCTCGTATTTTTCGACGAGCACTCCCTCAACGGAGCACTTCGTCCGCGTGATGTTGCCGTGAAGCTCCAGTACGCGGCTGCTTCCGGCCCGGCCGTGAAGGCCGTCCACGTTCTGGGTGATGAGCGTGAAGTCTGGTACTAGAGTTTCGAGTTCCACCAAGGCCAGATGTCCGGCGCTCGGTTCGGCCCGCTCCACCAGCTCCCGCCGCCACGTGTACCAGTTCCAGACGAGTTCAGGGTCGCGGTCGAACGCTTCGGGGGTTGCGAGTTGTTGGGGATCGTAGCGTTCCCACAGCCCCGTCTGAGCTTCCCGAAAGGTCGGTATGCCGCTTTCGGCCGAGATGCCAGAGCCCGTCAGGACCGCGACGTGCCGGGCGTTTCGCAGGGCTTCGGCCAGATCGTCGGGTATGTTCACGCCGCCGATTCCACGCCGAAGGAGCGCCTATATCTCAAACGTCGTCAGCTCGACCCTGTGGCCGTCCGGGTCGGCGAAGTAGATTGAGTGGCAGATCTCATGGTCCTCGAAGGTGAAAGAGATCCCGGTCTCCCCCAACCTTTCCTGGGCGGCCGTGAAGTTCTCCCGGTCAACCCTAAAGGCGAAGTGCCGCATCGAGATCGTCGTCCGATTCGACGGCCGTTCGGATAGTGTGCCATCCGGCGGGAAGAGCGCTATGCACGTCTCACCGGCACACATCATCAGCGGATACCCGCCCCACACCTCCTCGTGGCGGCGCTCCAGGCCGAGGACTTCCCCATACCAACGCGCGGATCGCTCGACATCCGTCACCGTAATGGCAACGTGGTCCAGGTGCTGAACCCCGATCATCGCCCACCTCTCTATGCGCGGATGGCCTGGAGCAGAGCTTCCGCCTCAATGGGAATCTTGCCTTCATCCCCAGAGTTCATGTCCCGCAGGGTGAGCGAGCCGTTCGCAAGCTCATCCTCCCCGATCACGACGGTGAAATCCGCGCCGGATCTGTCGGCCTGCTTGAACTGGCCCTTCGCCCCCCTGCCACCGTAGTCCAGGTCACAGGAGACACCCGCGTTTCGCAGGGCGCCGGCCAGACGAAGTGCAGGCATACGCGCCTCTGGCGCCAGGGTGACGAAGTACACGTCAACTCCAGATTCTGCGTCACGGTCGGTGGCGGCGAGGAGCATCCGTTCCACTCCCGAGCCGAATCCGATGCCTGGAAGATCCGGACCTCCGAGGGCTTCGATCAGGCC
>JACDAR010000277.1 GCA_013695335.1 Rubrobacter sp. | reverse complement strand
CGATCAGGGGTATGGCGAAAGCGGCAGTCTTGCCGCTCCCGGTCTGCGCTAGCCCGACGACGTCCTCCCCGTCTAGCAGCGCGGGGATGGCGAGTTCTTGTATCGGGGTTGGGATTTCCCAGCCCTGCGCTGCGACGCCCTTTCGCACCTTGCCTGATATGGGGAAATCCTCGAATGAGGCGTGGGTGGCCTCGGGCATAGTCATCGTCATGTTCTTCTGTCCTTCCTCTGTTCGACTGTAGTCACGCCACCATAAGGAGTAAACGTCGTGGGCGACCGCTCGGTAGGAGGGGACAATCACATGACACAAAAACGAGACGCCATTCGAACATCCGGCGTCTCAAGAATCGTGGACGTATTTCTCTTTTACGCAGCACAGCGAGTATACATCCCGCGCAACGTTATTCAATCCGGCGGTTCAACCAACGACCGGTCGCGTCGCCGCAACACCACCCGGGGCTTCGAGGGATGCGGCGTGTTCGCGCACGATGCCGCGTGAGATCACGAGCCGCTGTATCTCGCTCGTTCCCTCGTAGATCTCCGTGACCCGCGCATCCCTGTAGTGACGCTCGACTGGATGCTCTTTCATGTAACCGCGCCCGCCGAGCACCTGCACCGCCTCGTGCGTCACTTCGTTGGCTACCTCGGATGCGTACAGCTTGGCGCGGGCTCCGGCCTCGGTGACGCGCATCCCCTCGTCCTTCATCCATGCCGCCTCGTGGACGAGCAGGCGTGCGGCCTTTATCTTCGTCTGCATGTCAGCCAGCTTGAAGGCGATGGCCTGATGCTCGGCGATTGGTTTTCCGAACGTCTCTCGCTCCGCCGCATATCCAGCCGCGTACCGGAATGCTGCTTCCGCGATGCCTATGGCCTGGGCGGCGATCCCGATCCTGCCGGGGTCAAGCGTCCCGAGCGCCACCCGCAGCCCCTTGCCTTCCTCCCCGAGCACATCCTCCTCGGGAACGAATACGTTATCCAGCAACACGTCGTCCGTGGTCGCTGAGATGACGCCCATCTTCTCAGCGTGCTTCCCGAACGAAATACCCTCCGCGTCCATCGGAACTATGAAGGCCGTCACGCCTTCGTTGGCCCCGCCGACAGCTCGGGCGAACAGGATCATGGTTCCTGCGGCACGTCCGTTGGTGACCCATTGCTTGTGCCCGGAGATGCGGTATCCGCCATCAACCCGCTCGGCCCGCGTCTCGATGGCGGCGGCGTCTGATCCCGTGTTCGGCTCCGTCAGCGCGAAGCTTCCGAGATTGTTTCCACTGGCGAGCGGCGGTATCCAGCGGGATCTCTGATCCTCCGTTCCGTAGGCCAGGATCGGGAGCGTTCCGGCGCTGGTGTGGACCGCAAGCGTCGCCCCAACGCCCGCGTCGGCGCGGCTGATCTCCTCTATCAGCAGGCAGTAAGAGAGGAAGTCCACCGCCGCCCCGCCGTACTCCCCCGGCACGCACAACCCCATGAACCCCTCGTCTGCCAGCTTCTCCAGCGTCCCGAACGGGACCCGGTCTTCCCGATCCAGCTCCGCCGCGTACGGCGCCACTGCCCGGTCGGCGAACTCGGCCGCCCGCTCTTTGATCTCACGCTGATCCTTATCAAGTCCGAAGTTCATAGAGCTCCAATCTTGGCTGTGTAAAACAAGCTTGACCCTATTGGTGGAGTGTTTGAGTTCATCGCAGGCATCTGGTTCACCCTGACTCGTACAACTGGCGAAGATGCCCGTGCGCTTGAACGTCCTTGACTTTGTTGCGGGTTTGCTCGTCGGTGAGATCCAGCCTCTTCACTTCGTCGTTCTCCACGATGATGAGTTCGATCCGGCCGAATTCAGGCCAGTGCTTGTCGGCATAGTCGGCCAGACCGGCCGCTTTTGCGGGGGCGTCTTCGAGGCTCAACAGGTGCGGATCTAGCAGATCTACCACCAGGCCATTCGCGGTGGACCGGACGACCAGGAAGTCGGGGTAGAGGGGACGCTGTCTTCCCCCAAGCCTGTACGGTACGCACAACGACCAGTCCTTCCGCTCCGGGTTCCGAAGCCACCCGACCACGTCCTCGCGGGCGATCTCCGTCTCGATGACCTTCGTCTCCCACTTGTTGAACTTCGCCGGAAACAGCGACGCCTTATCAACGTAAAGGTGCTTTTGCCAGGTCTTCTCGGCGCTCTTCCCTTCTATGGTGCCGGGGTATGCCAGGGGAGCTGGCTCCGGATCGGCGGCCAGCCTGCGTATCTCGTTGTAGGCTTGCTTGCTCGCCTCGGTCAGAGTGGTTATCGCGGCGTTGTGATTCTTGAGCCACTGCTGCACGGTCGCTTGGGCTGTCGACTCGATCTTCTTGAGCACAGCGAGATCGTTACAGAGGGCGAACAGCTCCAGTTTGGCCTTCTTCCTGGCCTCGGGCTCCTCTTTCACCCTTGCCTTCCACCACGCCTTGTGCAGTCCCTCGCCCAGCTTCCGCCCGGCGGCGTCGAAGAGATCGTCGGTGTTCTCGTCGGAGATATCCAACTCGATGGTTTCGGCTTCGTCGCCAAGATCCGTCCACATACGCCATTCGACGGCCCTGATCTCCAACTTCCCTTTCTCATCAACGGCGTTCCTGAATTGATCGGTATCTTGTAATCTGCCGTGTTCGGCCCGCAGGACACCGAGCAGCACGTCGGTTGCCTTCTCCGGTCCGTCGGGATCTATGTCGTCGTTCGCGAGCAGGCGAGACAGCTTCATCAGCCGCCGTACCTCGCTCGTCTTTCGAGGTCTCGGCACCACGTAGGACGGCAATTTTTCGAGCGCAGCGAACGCCTCGTCGCCGTCGCCGGCCCGGTCGAGCGTGAGCATGTCCTCGCCCTTCTCGATCTTGACGGGCGGAAGGGTGTACGGGTCTTCTTTGGTGAGCCGATCCACGACCTTCGTCAGGCCCGCCTCATCGTAATGGGGCAAGTACAGGGCGACGGTATTCAGGTACTCGTCGGAGTCGATCCGGCGCGCCAGCGGCGTGCGTACCATGCGGCCGACGAGTTGGGCGATGAGCGTCTCATCCTTCGCGGGCCGGAACGACATCATGACCTCCGCTCGTGGACAGTCCCAGCCCGTATTCAGGGCAGCCTTGAAGAAGACCACCTGAACGTCGGGGTCTGCCTCGATGTCCGCCGGCGCGAGGTAACGCAACTCCCGGCCGCCAACCTCCAGCCGGCCGCCGTCCTGAAAAGAGTGTGCGAAGGCGGCGTTGTCCAGAGGCCCGGCTTCCTCCTCTATGGCGTTGATCGCCTCGGCTATGCTGGTCTTCGAGATCTGTTTGCCGCTGGCATCCTGTACCTGGACGACCAGGATCGGATGGATCGGCAACTCGTCCTCCACCTGACAGTAGCCGTTCCAGCGCCCGGAGAAGTCTCGCCACGACCGGGCGGCGGCGCGGAGCATCGTCATGTCCGACGGCTGTCCCTCGCTCGGGTGGAAGAAGGTGACGGTCTCCTTGAGCAGCCCCGAGCTCCGAACGTCCTCCGGGCTGACGTCCACCGACCGAGCGGTACGTCCCGTTCCCTCGATCAGCCTCTGAAACCGCGCCAGGGTCGCCGAGATCCCCGCGACGAGCGGAACTTCGGGGATCTCGCCCGGCGAGCCTTTGATGAACTTCTGGATGATAGTCGTCGCTTCTTTCTGCTTGGCTGCGCTCTCCGCCATCCCCCGGTGCGCCTCATCTATGAACACGTAGAAGCTGCCAGGCCGCGCGTTGACCGTGTTCGTGACCGTCTCCCAGAGTGTGAAGGTCCGGCTGTCTCCCGGCGTGACCAGATTGTTCCCTCTGCCGAGCTTCTGGGTATTGAGGAAGTACAGCGTGCCTGGAGAGAAGGTCTCCTGGTCGAAGGACGAGTCGATCACCACGACGTTCGACGGCCCGAGCGCCGAGGATGCCTCAAGCATCTTGCGCCGGGTCTGCTCGTTCAACTCTGGCTGGTCGGTGATCCAGAGGAACGTGGCATCGGGGTTGGGACCGTACCTGTCGTCGCCTTGCAGTAGTGTCTCTATAGCGGCAGCGGCCATCACTGTCTTGCCCGAGCCGGTCGGAGACGAGAGCGCGACGGACTGGATCTCGCCCTCCCTCGCGTCCCTCGCCGCGCGCCGAAGCTTCTGCGCGAGATCCGCTACCGCGTCGTCCTGGAAGTCTTTGAGTATCAGTTTCACAGGTTACGCTCCGTGTTGATCCGAAAGTTCCGCAGATAATCCCGGTACAGCATCGAAACCAACAGCCGGCCCGGAAGCGCCGAGCGCATCTCCGCGTAAGCCTCCTCGGAGTCCGTCACCAGCCAGACGTGCGTCACCTCCGGTAGCTTCTCCAGCGCCTCCCTGAAGTGGCGGAACCGGGACTCCTTGAACAACACGCCGTAGGTGGAGCCCTCCGGCATCGAGTAGCCCTGTCCCTCTTCGGGTTTCTCACGGTCGCCGACGCCCCCGGCGGCCATCCACAATGCCGGAAGAATGGCCTCGAACTGGAGGCCGAGATCCACCTCGTCCGGGTCGAGGTAATCGAGCGCGTAGAACTCGACGTTCTCCAGGAAGCCCTCCGCAAAAAGTCTACCGCCGAGATGCTTACCCGGTATGGGCGTTCCGTCCCGTCGCTTGCCAGTAACGACCGCCTCACATCTCGGTCGGGCAACCCGCTCGAAGACGCCTTGCGCCTCGTACTTCGAAGAGCCTCGATAGAAGCCGTCCTTATTGAGTTCCTTGGCCGTGGCGTCTTCGACCTCGTTGTTCGTGACCAAGATGCACCTCCGGTCGCCGTCGTCCTCGGCGTTCAGCAGACAGGTGGCGTGCAAAGTGGTGCCGGATCCCGCAAAGGCGTCAACGACGAGTGCGTTGGGACGATCACGCAAAACCGCCGAAAGGCAGTCGGCTACGGCATAGACCGATTTGGGGAAAGGAAAGACCCGGCTACCGAAGATCGCTTGCAGCACGTCGCTTCCGCCGACCCCCGCATCGTGGCGCGTGCGGTGCCAGACGCTCTTTAGACGCCTTTTAGCCACGTCCGTGTAAGCAACATCGACCACGTTGCGGTCTTCGTCGTACGAGAGGACTTCGAGAAGTCCCGCATCGATCTGCTCGCGCGGCTCCTTGCTGAGATAGCTGATGGCCCAGGTCTTGCGCTTGTGGTCATAGCCGCCGACGGCGACGTAGCCTTTCTCGATCAGCGACCGGAGGGTCGTGGGCCCAACCGCCCATCGTCCGAGCGACTCGTCTCTTCGTACCGGCCACGCGCAAGCAAGGCCGCCTATCTTCGACTCGAAGTTAGGCTCCTGTTCGAGAGGCAAAGGTTCCCCAGTGCCAACGACCGCTTGGCGCTCAGGATCAATGAGAACCGGGTAAAACATGTCCTCGCGATCCTGCCTGCGGGCGTCCGAACCCGACCGGAGCAAGCCTTTCCACCGGGGGCGCTGCTTTTCGTCTACGTTGAGGGGCTCCTCGTTCTCTTTTTCGATGCCAGGAGTGAGCAAATCGTCGCCGCGACCGGTGACGGTAGCTCCGGGCATGAACACGAAGAGCGCGTATTCCTCGACTCGCGAGAAACGTCCCTGAGTGACTCCTTTCGGATTTATCACGATGGTGACCATCTGCCGGTAAACCTCAGGATACAGCTTCTCTAGCAGCATCCCGAGGTGGTGAACCTCGTGCTCGTCGATGGTGACGATTAAGACGCCGTCCGGCTTGAGCAGGCGCTTGGCGACTCGCAAGCGTTTCTCCATCATGCTG
>JACDAR010000274.1 GCA_013695335.1 Rubrobacter sp. | reverse complement strand
GACCGGATTAGGTATAGGTTTGACCATGTAAACGACGCTGGCCGTTCGGGAAAGGAGTTTCCATGACCGCGATCACACCCAACAGCCGCAACGCCCTGACGACGGTGTTCGGCATCCTCGCCGCCCTCTACGCGATTACTTTCCTTCTTGGAGCCCTGCTCCATCTGGGCGTGCGAATAACCGTCGGGGGCGTGGTGCTCGCGGAACCCTTGATCATACCCGCGACGATAGTGGAGACGCTCTGCGGGCTAGCCCTCGCGTTCGGCGCCTATGGCGCGCTGTCCCGTGCGAATAAGGCGTGGACGGTGCTCGCCAGCGCCCACGCCTTCGCGGCATCGGGCGTGCTGCTTGGCATGGCGGCGATAGCCCTCGGCGCCGGGCCTGGCACCGACCTGAACACCATCTACCACCGCGTGATGCTGACGGCGCTCACAGCCGGACTGATCCTGCTGCTGACACCCGCCGGTAGATCAGCGTTCGGGCGCGGAGCCCGCACCCCGACACGACGATAGAGAGTGAAGGAGACAGATGTGACTGAAGAAATCGTAAAATCAGAGCGGTTCATAGAAGATTGGGCGTCAGCGGAACTACGTGGCGACGCGTCTTATCTCGGGAGCGTCCTCGCCGAGGATTTCATCGGCATCGGGCCGCGGGGCTTCATGTTGACGAAGGATGAGTGGTTGGATCGGCACGAGACCGGCAAGCTGAGGTACGAGGACTTCCGATTCGATGAAGTGCGGGTACGTGGATACGGAGACACGGCTGTGGTAACTGGCCGTCAGTCCGCCGAAGGGAAGTACGAAGACTACGAGCTTCGAGGCCAATTCCGTGCGACCCTGATCCTCGTGCGCCAGCAAGAACGCTGGTTGCTTGCCGGAGTCCATCTAAGCCCTATCGTCGGCCCCCCGGGAGCCTAGCCATCGGGCAAAGCGAAAGCATTGGAGGGAATGATGGTCCACGTTATCAGCAGGGAAGAGCTACCTGGCAGCACGGCCCGCAGGTTCGAGGGCCACGACTACGGCGCGAACGTCTCGTTCTTCCTGTCGGAGACGCCGCCGGGAAAAGACGTGAGCCTGCACACCCATCCCTACGAGGAGGTCTTCGTGGTGCGAGAAGGCATTCTCACGTTCACGGTGGGGGACGACACCATCGAGGCGGCGGGAGGTCAGATCGTCGTCGTGCCCGCCGGTACGCCGCACGGGTTCGTCAACCCGGACAACGGTAGGTCGCTCCACGTAGACATTCACACCAGCGGGAGCATGAGCACAGAGTGAATCGGGGAGGATTGAAGGATGAAAATAGGTTTGATCATCAACCATTTCGACTGGATCGGGCGTTCGGAAGATCCTGGTTCGGCGCTGAGCGAGATCGCACGCACCGCCGAGGACGCCGGTTTCGACAGCATTGGCGTCTCGGATCACGTCTGGCAGCATCCCTACATGGGCGGCATGGAGGCCGACGAGCTGGAATGCTACGGCACGCTGGCGTATCTGGCCGCCGTCACCAACCGGGTCAAGCTGATGCCCATAGTGAGCGGCGTTCATTTCAGGTATCCGGGTATGCTTGCCAAGACCGTGACGACGCTCGACGTTCTCTCAGGAGACCGGGCCTGGCTCGGCATCGGGGCCGGACATTACGAGGAGGAGGCGCGTGGGCTCGGCATCCCCTTCCCGCCGCTCAAGGACAGATTCGAGATGCTGGAGGAGACGGTGCGGATCTGCCTTCGCATGTGGGAGGGTGAGCAGGGTGACGGACAGCCTTTCGAGGGGAAACATTACCAGCTCGAACGTCTGCTCAACCGCCCGCAGAGCCTGAGCAGGCCGCACCCGCCGGTCATGATCGCAGGGAGCGGAGAGAAAAAGACCCTGCGTCTGGTCGCCCGCTACGCCGACGCCTGCAACCTGTACCCGACGCCAGATCTGGCGCACAAGCTTGACGTTCTGCGCGGGCACTGCGAGGCCGAAGGGCGCGACTACGACGAGATCGAGAAGACCTGCATGTTCCGGTTCAGCGACGGAGGGGCTGCTCCCGACCCGGATGAGATCATCGAGCAGATGCGCTCGTTCGCGGATCTGGGGATTCAGACCATGATCGGCTTCATCCCGCCCGTAGACCCGGTCGAGCGGCTCGAGAAGATCGGGCGCGAGGTCATCCCGGCTGTAGCTGATCTATAACTTCCGCGTCTCGATAAACTTACATCGAGACGCCGAGCAGGCCGCGTGTGAACTGGAAGTCGGTGTTTCCCGCCGCGAAGAGCTTCGGCGTGTATTCGCGGGAAGCGACCGTGGCGACGGAGTCGAGTAACTGCTGCAACCAGTCGGCTGGATCTCCTTCGAGCAGAACGTCCAGGTCGTCAGCATGGTCACGGATAGAGCCTGAATCAGACGATGCTTGAAGGAGCGGGAACATGCGATGGGCCTGAAGCGGACGTCCCGACACGTGGGCCAGCATCATCTCAACACCCGTCGCGCCGAGGCCGGTCGCGGTCTCGATCCAGTGGTCCGTCGGCGCTTCCATGATGTGCAAACCTGGCTTCTTTGCCGCCTGCCCATAGGCGAGGGTGTTCTCCACCTCACGGTCTCCGAGGACGGCCCGCAAATATTCCGGTGAGCGCAGAATGGATGCCCTCTCCGGGACGACGACCGTGCCGCCAGTGCTCACTATCGCGAGCGTAAACTCCGCGAAGCTGCGGGCTGCTTCGTCCGTGACGGGGCCAGCCGAGTACAGGCCGATCCTCAGCGATTCCGGTCCAGCGGTCTCGTACTCTAGTTCGTCGGCATCATCCAGGGTTTCGGCGAACCAGTCTTCGACCTTGGCGACGACGCTCTCTATGCCGCCATCAAGCTGGACGCTGGCCCATCCGAAGCGGCCTGGGTCGAGGTCGGCTTCGATGAGGCGATCTCGGAAGTAGTCGTTGTGGGTCTTCTCGCAGCCGTGCTCCATTAGGAGCCCGAAACGCACCATCGGGTTGGCGAGGTGGCCGAGCACGGTACGCGAATAGATGGTCTCGGCGGAGCCTGCGGAGACGCCGCATCCCTCGGTGTGGGGGAGGGCGACGAAGTGGGTGACCTTGCCCTGCGTGGCTTCGCGTTCGTTCAGGAGGTTGGCAATTCGGCGTGCGATCTGGCCCGAGCACAGGCTAGTCGGCATCACGAGACACACCTGATCCGTGACCGGCCCGCGCCCGCTCGTTATCGCATCGAAAGCGAAGTCGAGGTCGGGTGCAGTGCCGGTGACGGGCAGCGGTTCACCATCTGGTTCGGGAGTATTCTGGAGTTGCTCCAGGTCGTCGGCGCTGGTCTGTTTCCAGTCGCGCCAGATGGAGACCTGGGCGTGACCTGCCCGCTCCCCGGCGGTCCTTTCGCCGGAGGCGGCCCGCAGGGTGCGCTCGAAAGTCTCGCGGCCGAGGTCGTCCATCGAGACGCCATCGAGGTAGGCCCCGGCGTTCACGTCCATATCCTTCGAAAGTAGCTCGAAGCGGCCGGTGGTGGTGACGAACTTGATGGTAGGGACGAAGGGGAAGTTGGTGATGGAGCCGTTGCC
>JACDAR010000248.1 GCA_013695335.1 Rubrobacter sp. | reverse complement strand
CGCCGAGTCCGGCTCCGTTACCGTGTACCATCAGCAATAGTTTCTGGAGATTTACTGGCGTTTGCCCGCCGTCTTCCCGTCTTCCGGTTGGCTGGAAGCGCGGGGTTTGGCTCTATTAGTTTTCTGGCTGGGATGTTTGCCTTCGCCGCTTTTCTCTGCGGTTTTGCAGAAGGAGCCGTAGCATTCGCCTAGCGTATCGAGGCGTACCTTGAGGTTTTTCAGGAGTCGCGGGTCGGCGTTGGGATAAATGTTGTCTAGCTCGTGGGGGTCCTTCCCCAGATCGTAGAGTTCGCGTTCTCCCGTTTCGTATTCGACGTACAGGTGATCCCCTGTCCTTACCGCCTGGAAGCCTGGCCTGCCCCATTCCCTGGCGATCTGTTCCCCATTCTTGCGGATCTTCTGCCGCCAGTTGTCTGGTGGCGGGTCGCCTGTCAGGAATAATCCCGGGGATATGAGGTCCCCTGAAGTCTCGAAGATGCCTTCGATCAGGAACGACTGCCGCCAGTCACGCGGGGGTGGCGGGTTCTTCTTCAGCAGCGGCATAAGCGAGCGTCCGTCCACGAAGGACGGCTTATCGGCCCCGGCGATGTCAGCCAGGGTCGGCGCCAGATCGTTGTTCAAAACCAGGTGATCCAGCTTCCTGCCAGCAGGCACTCCGGGGCCGCGCACCACGAGCGGTACCCTTATGTCCTCCTCGTAGGGGGTCCATTTCCCCCAGGTCATGCGATGTTCCCCCATGTGGAATCCGTTGTCGCTGGTGAAGAAAATGTAGGTGTCGTCCAGCTCTCCGGCCTCCCGCAGATCTCTGACGAGGTTCCCGATCATGGCGTCTACCGCGAGCATGGATCTCAGGCGGTTCCTGTACAGACCTTGCATCTTGGAGATGTCCTCAGCCTTCAGCGGCGGGTTGTCGCGCAGCCATTCCGGCTTGTCCGAGATGTCTTTTTCGTCGAAAGATGGCGAGCGTGGCAACTGGGTTCTGGAGAAGTCATCTTTGTACCTGTCGGCCGGGTTGGCTGGTTCGTGCGGGTCCTGGGTTCCCAGCCACATGAAGAAGGGTTCGCCGTTCGAGAGGAGCGGCGCGTTATCGCCAACCGCGCGCTGGATGTAGTCGTCAGCCTTGCCCGAGAACATGTCGGTGGAGTTGTGGGTTCTGGGATCGTAGGTCCGAATTTGACCGTTCTCGTTGACCCTGATATTCAGGTAGTTGCTCGAGAGCCCGTGCCATTCGTCCCACCCCGGCGGCACGTACAGCTTCTCGTGCGCGCCGTATCCGTAGCCGTTGAGGTACTTGCCTATGAACACCGTCTGGTATTTTTCTTTACTCATCCAGGTGGCAACCGTCGAGTTCTCGTGGCCTAGTTCGTGGAATTTTTTGGATCCACCCCACGGCGGTTCGTTGCCAAGGATTCCGTGGTTGTGGGCGTACTGACCGCGCAGGATTGTGGCCCTCGATGGGCAACACAGCGGGTCAGTGACGAAAGCGTTCGAGAAGGTGGTGCCCTCGTCCATCAGCAGCGAGTGGAGGTTGGGCATGTGCGAGATGGACTTCGTATCCAGATCGTCTGTGAGGATGAATATTACGTTCGGGCGACCGCTGGTATCAGGGGTTTTCTTCTCGCCCATCGCCGGTTTGCAACCCGTGGTCAGGCACACAGCGACGAGCAAGGCTGCAACCAGCCCGGCCCACGGAAGCCCCGCGCGGATGACGCTCGCGTTTCGCACAGGGCTACTTTTACCCTAGATCGGGCCGGTCGTACAGTTTTGACCGCGCAACTGGACCGTCACCAGCTCCGGAGAAACGCCGCTTCTGGTGGATGGTTGGCTGGATGTTGGATCACGCAGTGGCGAACCGGCCTATGGTTCTCTTGGGCCGGATCTCACCCAGATAGTCGGAGAATATGCGGTAGTAGGCTACCTCTTCGCGGGTGCGCAGCGAAGGCTCGACCTCGGCGCGCTCGCGCTCGAACTCGTCTTCGGAGACCGTCTCCTCCATGTGATCCTTGAGCACCGAAGATGCGCCGGAGCCGTCGCCGAACTGGGACTTCTTGCGCCACAGGAAGTCGTCCGGGAGCCATCCGTCGAACGCCTGGCGGAGGAGACGCTTCTCCATCTGGTCCTCGCTCGCAAGCTTCCAGCCAGCAGGGAGGGAGAGGCCGAGTTCGATCATGTCGAGCTCCAGAAACGGGACGCGGGCTTCGAGGCCGTGGGCCATCGTCACCCGGTCGCAGCGCTGGAGGTTCAGGTTGTGCAGGCCCTCGATGGACTGGATCAGCTCCTCGTGAAGATCGTCCTCCGTCCCGAAACCCTCCAGATATTCGTAGCCAGCGAAGATCTCATCCGCGCCCTCGCCCGTAAGCACGACCTTGACGTGTTTCGCGGTGAACTCGGCCAGGATGTGGTTCGGGACCGCGCTCCTGACCAGCGAGGGGTCGAAGTTCTCTATGATGCGCACCACCTTCGGCAGCGCGTCCAGTGCATCCTCCGCCGTGTAAACGCTCTCGTGATGCTCTGTATCCAGGTGCTCCGCGACGGCCCGCGCCGCAAGAAGGTCCGGCGAGTCTTCCAGGCCGACGGCGAAAGTCTTCAGTTTCTCGCCCCGCTTCTCGTACCAGCGGGCTGCGATGGCCGCGACGAGGCTGGAATCGAGCCCGCCCGAGAGGAAGACGCCGACTGGCACGTCGCCCATCATCTGCCGCTCGACGGTTCTGATCAGACGTTCCCGGATGAGGTCCAGTATTTCGTCCGGTATCTGGGCGCCTGGCTCCGACGGTCCGTCGAACTTGTGGAGCTTGTCTTTGTCGCGGGGCACGGCGTAGTCGAAGCGGACGAGGCCATCCTCCGGCGTCCAGTAGTGTCCTGGCGGGAACGCCTGCACGTCGGACTGCCAGTCCTCGTCGAAAGCCCGCAACTCGGAGGCGAAGCGGGTGTGACCGTCGCGGCTGGCCCAGTACAGCGGCTTGATGCCGACGGGGTCGCGGGCCGCCACGAAGCGGCCGTCCTCCCTGGCGACTATGAAGGCGAACATGCCGCGCAGGCGGTGTAGTTCCCCCGGCCCGAATTTGTCTATCAGGTGCAGGGCTACCTCGTTGTCCGATGCGGTGCTGAAGTGGACGTCAGGGAGAGCCTCGCGGACCTCTTCTTGGTTGTAGACCTCACCGTTCCCAACGAGGAACAGATCGCCTGACTCGTTTACTAGCGGCTGCTTGCCCCCGGAAACGTCCACTATGGAGAGGCGGCGGTGGCCAAGCCAGCTCCCCGCGACCTCGACGCTACCCTCGTCGTCAGGCCCCCGGTGGACGAGGCGCTCCATCATTCGGGCGGCGGCGTCTGGTTCGATGCCCCCGTGATCGCCGACAATTCCGCACATGCTGTACCTGCTCCTTCTGGGTCCGTTTGCATACGCTGCAACTCGTAATAACGTGATAACACATCTTCCGCGCAGAGTTGGCCCGCGTCAATACGACACCTGTACAAAGCGCCGGGCGCCGTTCCCGCCAGATTCTTCTCCCCGAGGCCGATGCGCGTAGCTGTGAACCGGGGATAAAGTTTCTCGAATGTTGACGCGTATTCGGAACCTCGGACTATGGCTTTTGCGGAAGCTGACGGAGTATAATTTCGGTCAAAAACGAGTGAGAGAGGGGGCGAGCATGGTGCGAGTTATCCAGGGGGGTCTAGAGTTGGTGGAACCCGCGACCGTCGAGTTGGTTCCGGCGGATACGCGAACGCCAGTGGTCGCTTCCCTCAACCTTAGCCCGGAGCCAGGAAACATAGAAGGAAACCTGCTCCTTGCGGAACGTGCGATCACCGCTGCGAAGCAGGCGCATCCCGCCCTTGACTGGGTGGTTCTGCCCGAGCTTTTCACGTCTGCGTACTCGGGGCTTGCGCAAATCCACCAGTACGCGGAGCCAGCGCTCGAGGGTGAGAGCGTACGGTTCTTCTCCAGGCTCGCCCGTGAGCTTGGCGTCCACATAGCTTATGGATTTCCCGAGCAACTCCCGGTCGGCGGCGTAGCCGACAGCGTGAATCTGATCGGGCCTTCCAGCGGACCCGAGGAGCCCGGCGTGCTGATGACCTACCGCAAGCGCCACCTCGTGCGCACGACCGGGGAAGATATGGTGTTCGTGCCTGGCGCCGAGCTTCCGGTCATCGAGGCGGGCGGCCTGCGCGTCACGCTCGTCGTCTGCTGGGATCTGGGGTTCCCCGAGGTCGTGCGCGAGGCCGCGCTCGCCGGGGCCGAGTTGATCCTGGCCTCCGCCGGCTGGCGGGACCCATGGGGAGCGCAGTACGAACTTTCGTGCGCCGCCCGCGCCCTGGACAACGCCGTATACCTGGCGAGCGCCAACCAGATCGGGGTCTACCCCGAGGCATCGTTCGGGACGGCGGGCGGCGTCTACGGCCCGGACGGGACGCTAGTCTCCGAGGGCGTGGACGTTTCGGGCGGCGTCCTGGGCATCGCGGAGGTGGACCCCGGCTTCCCGGAGAGGTGGCGGGGCTTCTACGGGGA
>JACDAR010000239.1 GCA_013695335.1 Rubrobacter sp. | reverse complement strand
TACCATCTGCTGCGCGTCGCCATGCAGGACCGCCTGCACCAGCCGTACCGCTCGCACCTCGTACCCGGCCTCGAAGACGTGATCGAGGCCGCCCTCGCAAACGGCGCTTACGGCGCGTGCCTCTCTGGTTCCGGTCCTACCGTTCTGGCTTTCGCACCAGCGACGAAAGCCAGGAAGATAGCCTCCGCCATGCGAATCGCCTTCGAGGAGCGGGATGTGGAGGCGAAGGCGTGGGTGCTGGACGTGGACCTGGCAGGGGCGCGGGTCGAGCCGCCGGGAGAGATCACTATCCTGCGCCTGGAGTCCATTCTCTAAGCATGGGCAGCCACTTTTCCGCGATTGGTTTTCCGGTGCGGACTTACGGAGAGTTCGAGGATCTCATGGCGCGGGCGCTCGAGCACGGCGAATGCATCGAGACCCGGCGCGGCGCCTACGTTCGATGGAGCCTCGGCGCCGGCCCGGAACTGTGGGCTCAGGAATACGAAAACGGCGAGTTCGGCCTCGTTCCGCACTTCGCCGGGGAAGCTATTATGCGCGTCGGGCTTACCGAGAGAATCGAGCGTCCCGAGGCTCCCCCGCTCGACGATGCCTTCTACGGCTGGGCAGATCCAGAAGATGCAGAGGACATGGAGAGTGGCCTCTTTCCCCTGGTCTTTGATGTCCCCGACTATGTACTCCATCAAAACCTGTCGCTGCCCGTTATCGTAGAAGCGCGAATCTCCGCCTTCGCCCACGAGCTAACGGCTTACTCCGGCGAGGAGGAGTTCCTTGCCGATCAGGAAGAACCGAAGTTCTCGCCCGAGTTCTTCCTCCCTTCGGGCACCTTCAAGTCCGGAGGAGAAACCATGGATCCCCCCGGAGGCTTACGCCATCTGCGCGGGCCGCGTGCTCGACTGCTCGCTGCGGACCAACCCCGCAACGGGCACGAAGTTCTGGTGGGCGAAGGTCAAGCATTACGGTGGCGAGATGGACGTGGCCGCCGACCCGGAAGACGTTGAAGGCCATATCACGGACGCAGGCATTGTAAAAGGCAGTTTCTGGCTCTCCGGTCGACCCCTGTAGATCCGGTTTCCTCGAAGAGTAGGGCCACCGGACCACCACCCGGAACAGGGAGAAGAACATCTCCCCGTTGTTATACTGCATATAACAAGTTCGAGAGGAGCCGGAGAGTATGAAGATAGAGCGTGAGTTGAAGAAGGTCGGCGGGTCGGTAATGGTGCCGATCCCGGCGGAGATCCTGCGCGAGCTTCGATGGGAGGCGGGGCTGAAGGTGGCTATTGATTCTGAGGGTGATGGCGTCCGGATTGGGCCGGCTGCCGAACGCCCTCCGGACGACATAGCGGCGTTCGTCGCACGGTTCACGGAGAAATATGACCGGGCTCTGAAGAACCTCTCCGAGCGGTAGGCTGGTGCGGAACCCCGATCTCAGGAGGGTTCTCTTCGCGCACACCGTGCTCATCGAACGGTACGGAGGCGCGGAAGGAGTGAGGGATCTGGAATCTCTGGAAGCTGCCATCGAGAGGCCGTGGGGATCGTCTTTCGGACGCGAACACTTCCCGGGTTCTTTCCGAAAGGCAGCAGCGCTCTGCGAGTCCCTGATCCAGCGCCACCCCTTCGTTGACGGTAACAAGAGGACCGGCGTAACGATGGGCTCCTATCTTCTATCCACGTTCGGCTACGAAGTCGAGGCAACGCAGCAGAAACTGGAAGACTTCGGCGTGGACGTGGCCCGAAGTATGCTCGACACAGAGCATATCGCCCGCTGGTTCGAAGATCACGCCAAATCTATATGATCCAGTAGTGTATAAATAGCACCGTTTCTTCGCAAGGGGAGTCAATAACAAATGCTCTGGACATCTGAAGACACTTACCATGAAGAGCCCTTTGAGTTAGAAGCCGATCTTGAAGACGCCATTCGGACGGTTAGCGCAGACCTATTCGGCCCTAACCGCTTTTACGTTGACGTCAAGAAAAAGATTGAGCTGAAGAACAAGGCAATCAATGTACCAGATGCCTATCTGATCGATCTATCTAGCATCAAGAAGCCACGCCTCTATGTAGTTGAGAACGAACTCGCCAAACACAATCCTCTAAAGCACGTTGCCGTGCAGATTCTTGAAATGTCTCTCTCTTTTGAGGCCACGCAGCGGAAGGTCAAGAGCATCGTAAAAAAGGCTCTCGACACCGAACCAGAAACACGCCAGCAGTGCGAGAACTATGCGACAGTTAACGGCTTCGGAAACGTAGATTATCTGCTGGAGCGCATGATCTACGATAATGAGTTCGGAGCGCTCGTTATTATCGACGAATTGTCAGAAGAACTAGAGACTGTATTTATGAGCAGGTTTAAGTTCGGCGTCGAAGTCTTGACTCTCTCTCGCTACCGCAACGAGGAAGGCGACCGTATCTACGCCTTTGAGCCTTTCCTGGAGGATGTGGACGCTCCAGTGGGAGTTATAGGAACAGGCACCTTGGGTGTCGGCAAGGCAACGGTGGATCCGTCAGACATCGACACCATCGTCGTACCAGCTAGGGAGGACGGTTTTCAGGAGACCGCGCTCGGAGAAAGTCGCTGGTACAAGATACGAATTCACAGCAGTATGATCCCCAGAATCAAGTATCTGGCTGTCTATCGTGTTGCGCCAATCTCCGCCATAACCCATGTAGCCCCTGTGCAGAGCATTGAGCCTTGGAAAGACACGAGCAAATACGTAGTGAACTTTTCAGAGAACATAGAAGAGTTGGAGAAATCCATCAAGCTTATTCAAAAGGGCAAAATCAAAGCGCCAATGGCACCCCGCTATACATCACATGAGCGATTGAGGAATGCCAAGAACCTAGACGAAGCTTTCTAAGCGGATCGCTGTCGCTGCTCTTGCGGCGCACCACATGGACCTGGACGAGTTGGCCCGCTGGTTCGAGGATCACGCCGAACACCTGTGAAAACAGCGAGAAAGAAGCTATGTGCAACTTGACAACCCTGTACCGATATGTAACCCTTCACGCACTTGCGAGCTAGTAGGTGAGGAACGTTGAGCGAAGTCTCAGAAACCACAAGGCGAAAGAGGATCTCGGGCCTTATGCTCAAGATCTCGCGCCTGCTCACCCCGCCCATCCACCCGCGAGTATCCACGCCCGTCGTCCTACCCTCCCTACGACTAATTACGGGGGCGGGCCGGGTCGACGTACTCCGGTCCGCCTAGAGCCGCAGGCGGGGACTCTAAAGCTCCCGTTTCTGGCCGAGGGTTTCATTTTTACTTTCGACCCGCATTTGGATGGGAGAATTGTGGAGAACACCGCACTCAACATCGAATACAAACCGAGAACCGGCAGCGAGGCGATGTGCGAAGCGCTGCTGGACGAGGGAGTCGAGCACCTCTTCGGGTATCCGGGAGGCGCGATCATGCCTTTCTACGACGCACTCCCAGACTACCCGCTAAAGCACGTCCTCGTCCGCCACGAGCAGGCGGCGGCCCACGCCGCAGACGGATACGCCAGGGCGACCGGACGGGTCGGGGTGTGCGTGGCGACGAGCGGCCCAGGCGCGACGAACCTTGTAACTGGTCTCGCCACGGCCCAGATGGATTCGGTGCCGATGGTCGCCATAACCGGGCAGGTTGGCCGCCCGGCTTTGGGCAAGGACTCTTTCCAGGAGACGAACGTGATGGGCATGACGCTCCCGTTCACCAAGCATTCGTTCCTGGTCGAAGATCCGGACGAGCTGTACCCGACGATGCGACGGGCGTTCGAGATCGCGCGTTCCGGCAGGCCCGGTCCCGTTCTCGTGGACGTGCCGAAGGACGTGCAGTTCGCCGCGTGCAACGACAACGGATACAGGAGGCTGAGGGAGGCTGACGAGCCGCTCGCGTCTCCCGCGCTGGAGCGGGCGGCGATGCTGCTAAAGAACGCGAAGCGGCCGCTCATCCTGGCCGGGCACGGCGTCACGCTCTCCGGGGCTGAGATGGAACTCAGGCTGCTGGCGGAGCGCACGGGCGTCCCGGTCGTGACGACGCTGCTCGGGATCAGCGCTTTCCCCGACGACCACCCGCTGTACCTGGGATGGCCGGGGATGCACGGCATGGCCAGCGTCAACCGGGCCATAGATCGTTCCGACCTCCTCTTCGCCATCGGGATGCGCTTCGACGACAGGATCACGGGCGCGGTCGACCGCTTCGCCCAGAACGCGAAGGTAGTCCACATAGACGTGGACGCTTCCGAACTCGGCAAGATCGTACAGCCAACAGTCGGCATCGCCGCCGACGCCAAACTCGCCCTGCGCGCCGTCCTCGGCCACCTCGAAGACGCCCCGGCCGAATCCGGTTGCGACGAATGGCGCGAGGAGCTGGTGAAGAGCCAGGAGCCCGAGAAGCAACGCCGCGAGGACGCCAGCGACGAGTACGGCCCAATCCGCATCATGGACGCCATCAAGGACGTCACGGGCGGCGACGTTCGACTCGTCACGGACGTGGGGCAGCACCAGATGTGGGCCGCCCAGTTCTTCGAGTTCACCAAGAAGAACAGCCACATCACCAGCGGCGGACTCGGAACTATGGGTTTTGCCCTTCCGGCCGCGATGGGCGTCGCGTTCGCCTACCCAGACGACGACGTGTGGGTCGTTGCCGGGGACGGCGGCTTCCAGATGAACATCCAGGAACTCGCCACCATCAGGGACTTCGGCCTCAACATCAAGGTCGCCATCATGAACAACGGGTACCTCGGGATGGTCCGCCAGTGGCAGCAGTTCTTCCACAACCGTCGCTACTCTGAGACGCCCATCACCGGTCCGCGCTACGAGGAGATGGCGGCTGCCTATGGTCTCTCCGGGCGCACCATCGAGCCGGGCGGGAACATCGAAGAGGCGATCAAGTGGGCGCAGAACCAGGAAGGCTGCACCATCCTGGACTTCCACATAAACCCGGAGGCGAACGTGTACCCCATGATCCCTTCCGGCATGAGCGTGCACGAGATGATCGAGGAAGGGTGACGGGCCGCGTATCCACACAACTTCCGCGGATGGCGCTGCGGCGGGCGACGCGGGGCACAGGCTCCCACGAGGATCTGTACGACCGGAGGACGAGCGTGCAACCCATCCCGAAACTCGTCTCTGTTCTGGGCTCGCTGCGTTGGGCGTTGATCGAAGGAGTGGCTCTGCGCGCCTACGCGCCGGAGCGTATGACCCTGGACGTGGATATCGTCGTTCATGAGCATGACTCCCGGAGGGCCCGAGAGGCTTTCATCGGAGCGGGGTACGAGATCGTTGGAGATTCGAGCATCGGTGGGTTTACCGCCAGGGAGGATACGCCCGACGCGATGCCGGTGGATGTGATCTCCCGCAGCGACGCATGGTTGGAAGATGCTTTAGCCAGCCCCAGATTCGACGACGCAGGCTATCCGGTCCTGGCGCGACCGTACCTCACGTTGCTCATATTACAGGCCGGGCGTACCCAGGATCTGGCCGATGTCCTGAGGCTGCTTGCCTCCACACCGCCGGACGAGCGCGCCTCCACCCGGCGGCTCGTCGCAACCCATGTTCCGGATCTCGTGGAGGACTATGAGTCTCTAATTACGCTGTCGGATCTGGAGTTCGGTCCCCCACGGGAGGAACAATGAACTACTCAACCACCGGGACGGACACATCCACGCTGAATATACGCCTCTCAGGGGGCATCTATCCGCTCAACCGCTTCTTGATGACCCTCCAGAACAAGCGCGTCCCCGCATCCGGCATCAAGATAGACGGGGACAGCGAGGCGTCGCGTATCACCCTGTTGCTCGACTGCCCCGAGGAGACTGCCCGCCGCTACACGGCCCTCTTCTCCTCGCTGGAGGACGTGGAAGAGGTAGGGCCAGCGGAAGAAGACGGGCCGGAGACCGAAGATCCAGCAGATCCGTCACCAAACAGATAGGAGAACAATATGGCGCGGGTATACCGTGAGGGAGATATTGGCGATGAGATCACACGCAAGAAAGTCGCGATTCTAGGATACGGCAGCCAGGGCCACGCCCACGCGCTGAACCTGAAGGAGTCTGGCTGCGACGTTACAGTCGGACTGTACGAAGGATCGAGTAGCCGCGAGAAGGCCGAGGACGCGGGGCTGCGGGTGGCGAGCGTCGCCGAGGCAGCCGAATGGGGCGACGTTGTGATGATGACCATTCCCGACGAACGCCAACCACCCGTATTCAACAACGAGGTCGCGCCGAACCTCACCGAAGGCGACCTGATGCTCTTCGCCCACGGCTTCAACGTCCACTTCAACCAGGTAGACGTATCCCCGGAAGTGGACCTCGGGCTCGTCGCTCCCAAGGGACCGGGGCACGTATTGCGGCGCGTGTACGTCGAGGGCAACGGGCTACCCGCGCTCTTCGCTGTGGAGAATGACGCATCCGGGCAGGCGCGGGATGTGATCCTCTCCTACGCCAAAGGCATAGGTTGCGCCCGTGCCGGGGTGCTCGAAACCACCTTCGAGGAAGAGACCGAGACCGACCTGTTCGGGGAGCAGGCCGTGCTCTGCGGCGGTCTCTCCGCGCTCCTCACGGCGGGCTTCGAAACGCTCGTAGAGGCAGGATACCAGCCGGAGCTCGCGTACTACGAGTGCGTGAACGAGCTCAAGCTGATCGTTGACCTCATCTACGAGGGCGGTCTGGCCGAGATGCGGTACTCGATCTCCAACACAGCAGAGTACGGCGACTACACAGCCGGGCCGAAGATCGTGGACGACGCGGTACGCGAGCGTATGCGCGGCATCCTCTCGGACATCCAGAGCGGCAA
>JACDAR010000224.1 GCA_013695335.1 Rubrobacter sp. | reverse complement strand
TCTCTCTGGGAACTCCCACCGTAGTCATGCCAACGCTCCTTCTGATGTCAACGCTTGACCTTTCAGTACCTTATAGCAAGGCTACAATAAGCGTGCAAGGATACTTGCATCGGTGTTCAGGGCCGCGCGGGTTGCTGGGGTTGTGATATTGAATGCGGGTTGGGAGCGCGGAGATCCCATTCCTGTTCGAGGGAGGTTGAGTTGGCGGAGGATGGATCTGTGAGGTTCTCCATAGGGGAAGTTTCGCGGGCGGTGAGGCTTGCGCCGCAGACGCTGAGGCTGTGGGAGCGGGAGCGGCTAGTCAGCCCGCGCCGCACCGACAGGGGATACCGGATCTACAGCGAGCCTGACGTGGAGCGGCTGCGCAAGATCAAACATCTAAGGAAATCCGAGGGCCTGAATTTTGCAGCGATCCGCAAGCAGATCGGCGCGCCAGCCAGGCCGCCGGCGGATGAAAGCCCTGACACCGAAGCCGCGAACGCTACGGGAGAGCGGCTGCGGCGGTTACGCTCGCGGTCGCATAAGACGCTGAAGGAGGTCTCGGAGGCGACCGGCCTCTCCATCTCGTTTATCTCCGCGCTGGAGCGCGGCGGCTCGGGGGCTTCCGTTGCCTCTCTGAGGCTACTGGCCGAGGCATACGGGGTGAACATGCGCGAGGTTTTCGGCGCGGATCTGGATCAGAGTTCACCGCTCGTCCGGGGCGAGGAGCGGCCCGTCATGCAGTGGGACAACGGCGTGCGCTTCGAGGAGATGGCTTCCGGCGAGAAGACGATGGACCCGTCGTACATCAAGGTGCCGCCTGGCGCGGGAAGCGAAGGTTTCTACTCCCACAACGGCGAGGAGTTCATATACGTGATCTCCGGCACCCTCTTCGTCGAGCTGAAGGAACAGGGCTCGTTCACGGTAGCCCCTGGGGACACGCTCTACTTCCCATCGACAACCCCGCACCGCTGGTGGGCCGGTGAAGACCCGGTCGAAGCCGTCTACGTCAATACGCCGCCGACTTTCTAGGGCTGTCAGCCGTCAGCTTTCTGGCCCCGGCGAGAGGCTGCATGCGGCGTTGTTCTTTGGGGACGACAGGGGGTAGCATGGGCGCGGTTTATGCAGCCACGAAAACACGATTCTTGGGGAGATAATGGACGCCGACAGATATCTCGACACGCTGCTCTCAGTGCCCACGCTCTACAACCCGGAGGTATCGCCCGATGGCCGGTGGGTGACGTGGAGTTGGTCGCGGCTCGGGCCCGCAGCTGACGTTTACGCGGTACGGACAGACGGTTCCTCGCCGCCGGTGCGGCTAACCGAGACTTTGGACGATACGCTGGTGGTCTCGTGGACGCACGACAGCCGGGCAGTCATTGTCGGGCAGGACCGCGACGGCGACGAACGGACGCGGCTTTTTCGGGTGAGCCTGGATGAACCTGGGGTGATGGAGCCGCTCACCAGGGAGTCGCCCAACCACTATATTCGGGGCGGCCAGTTGCATCCGAACGGGAGATGGCTCGTCTATGGCGCGAACCTCGATCCCGAGGGCGGAAGGGAGATCGAAGCAAGCCTGGTATTCCGCCACGACCTCGATACTGGCGAGCGGCTGGCGCTTGCCTGGCCGAAGCGGGCCAACTACCACGCCCCCGAGATCAACTCCCATGGCGACCTCGTCCTGTACCATCGCAACGATCTCGACCCTGCGGGATTGCAGGCGTGGCTCGTGGACATCGAGGGCCGGGAGGACCGCGAGATCCTGAACTTCGGCCCGCGCGCAAAGGTCTCCGCCTCGTGGTTCCCGGACGGACGCCGCAGCCTGTTTCTGGCAGAATCAGGCTCCCGCCGCAGGCTTGGCGTGTGGAGCGTGGATGACGAATCCGTCAACTGGCTGGTGGATGATCCGGCCCGTGACCCCGAGTATGCTTTCGTGCCGCCAACAGGGGGACCGGCGGTCGTCGTCGAGGTGGAACAGGCGCGCATCAAAGCGTCCCTGGTTGATGCTGAGGGCGGCGCGGAGACACGACCATCGGATTTTACCGGCAACCTCGTGCCGCTCGCGCCGGTTGATGGCGGTTGGATCGGGCTTCACTACGACGCCCGCCATCCGGTGGACCTCGTTCGTTTCTCACCGGAAGGTGGAGAACTCGAGAGCATCACCGGCCTCTCAGAGCGCGTGGCCCTGGATCTGAATTCCCTATCCGCGGCTGAGGACTTCGCCTGGAAATCGGTGGACGGGATGGAGATTCGGGGATGGCTGTACCGGGCGCCTGGAAACCGCATCGGGACGGTGGTGCTTGTGCACGGGGGGCCGACCGCGCACGCCGAAGACCGTTTCAACGCCGAGGTGCATTATCTGGTCTCACGCGGCTTCGACGTGCTGACCCCGAACTACAGGGGAAGCACAGGGTTCGGGTTGGCTTTTCAGGAGAGCATCAAAGAGGATGGCTGGGGCGGTCGCGAACAGGAAGACATCCGCACCGGCATCGAAGCTCTTATCGAAAGGGATATGGCCGAGGCTGGCAAAGTCGGAGTCACTGGAACGTCGTACGGCGGGTATTCGGCCTGGTGGGCGATCACGCACTGGCCTCCCGGTATAGTCGCGGCGTCGGCCCCGATCTGCGGCATGACGGACCTCATAGTGGACTACCACGCCACGCGCCCTGACCTCCGTCCCTACAGCGAGGAGATGATAGGCGGCACGCCGGGGGAGATCCCCGACCGCTACCGAGAACGCTCCCCCATAAACTTCGTCGAGAACATCCAGGGTGAACTGCTGATCGTGCAGGGTCTCCAGGATCCGAACGTCACCCAGGACAACGTCCACGCCGTGGTAATGGAGCTAGAGCGCCACCGCGTCTCATACGAACTACTTACCTTCGATGACGAGGGCCACGGCATCTCCCGCCCAGGGAACCTGCGCATCCTCTATCCCAGGCTGGCGGACTTCTTCGAGGGTGCCTTCGACGGGAATTCACTCTGACCCGGTTAGCGCCCGTCCTCCGCCTCGCGGCACGCCTGTTCCGCGCAATTCCTGAGTTCCGCCAGGCGTTTTTCGAGGTCGTTTTCGAGGGCGGGGTCCTGCACCTTGCCGCTAAGTTCGTAGGGGTCCTGATCCAGCTTGTAGAGCTCATGCTCCCCGGTGGCGTACCGGATGTAGACGGCGTCGTTGGTATGCACGGCTTTGAAGGTCGGGATGTAGGGTGAGTCGGCCCTCCTATCCCTCCAGTGTTCGATCAGGAACGCCGTGCGCCAGGGGACGCCGGGGTCATCGAAGATAGGGGCTAGCGAACGCCCATCGACGCCTGGGGGCTGCTCGATGTTTGCCCAATCGGCGAAGGTCGGCGCGAGGTCTGTGTTAAGGGCGATGTTCGGGTACACGACACCAGTCGGCACGCCTGGCCCCCGCATGTAGAGCGGCACCGACACGTCTTCCTCGTATGCGGTTTTCTTGCCCCTTGGAATGTCGTGCTCCCCGAGCCGCAGTCCGTTGTCCGACGTGAAAACTACGTAGGTGTTTGCCAGCCTGCCTGTTTGCGCGAGGGCCGTCATGATCTCCGTCACGCTCTCGGAGACTGCGAGCATGGAACGCAGGCGTCTTCGCTGCTTTTCGTCGTCAGGGGTGTATCCGGCGTTCTTACGAACCCACTTGGGCTTGTCCGAGAGATCCTTCTCCCCCATGGATGGCACCCTCTGGATGTTGGTATCAGGGAAATAGTTTGCGTACTTTTCAGGGTACAGGGAAGGCGAGTGCGGCGAGTGGAAAGATAGCCACATGAAGAACGGCTTGTCCCCCGAATCCTGGATCTCTTTTATAGCCATGTCGCGCATCACGTACGTATCGAAGCGGCGGTCTGGGTTGTAGCGGACCACGCGGTCGTTCTCCTGGAAGGACATGTTTTTCCCGTTGTATCCGCCCCGGTAGCCGTACCAGCGGTCCCAGCCCTTCGGCACGTAGCCGCCAGCGTAGTCGTTGAGATACTTGCCTATGAACACTGTCCTGTAGCCGCCGTCATCCAGCCTGGTCGCTATGTTGACCCGTTCGTGCCCATGTTTCCGAAGGTCTTCGAGCCCCCCGAAAGTGGCCCCGTTTCCCCTGACCTGATGGTTGTGCGAGTACATGCCGGTCAGCATGGAAGTCCGCGAGGGACAGCAGAGCGACTGGGTGACGTAGGAGTTCTGGAAGGTGGCCCCAGCCCCCAACCCGCTGCCGGCGCCTATCTCCCTCTGCAACTCGGGGAAATACTCCATCGAACGCACATCCATATCGTCCGTCATTATGAAGAGTATGCTGGGACGGCTCACCTCCACGCCGGTGTCAGCCATGGCCGGTCGTCCCTGGGGAACCTTGCCTGGCCCTTGATCCGCAGTCTCAGAGAAGTGATCCTGCTTCCCAAAGAAACACATGACCAGCAGCGCCAGCGCAACCGCGCCGAGAACCGTCGCAAGCCGCCGCACGATACCAGCCATGCGGACGCCGCCGACCAGGTATTCCTCGCTGCGCCAGGGTGCCATGCCAGGATTATTAGCATACTTTGTCATTCCCGTGGGCTATGTTCCCCAGGCCAAATTTCGCCGCCATCGGGCCACTCGATGCTATACAAGGGGCATCTTGACCGGATTACAGTAACTGTGTAGCATTCGTGCAAAGGGTTGGGGGCGATACAGCCCCGAAAACCAGGAGGTTTCCATGGATGTAATGCGGGGTCTCGGCGAACAGGGAGCGGGCACGCCACTAGGAGGCGTGGAGAACCTGATGCTCCACTTCACGCCGAATTCAGAGGATTGGTCGAAGCTGCCCGTGATCGTCTCAGGCGATGGCTGCTACGTCACGGACGACCAGGGGCACAGGTACATTGACGGGCTGGCCGGGCTGTTCACCACGCAGGTGGGGCACGGCAGGACGGAGCTTGCGGACACGGCCCACAAGCAGATGAAGGAGCTTGGCTTCTTCCCCAACTGGAGCTTCCAGCATCCGCGCTCGCTGGAGCTGGCGGAGAAACTGGCGGCCATCGCGCCAGGGAATCTCAACAGCGTGTTCTTGGTCTCCTCGGGCTCCGAGGCGGTGGAGACCGTCATCAAGCTGGCGCGGCAGTATCACAAGGTCAACGGGGAGCCTGGGCGCTACAAGATCATCTCCCGCAACGTCGCCTACCACGGGACCACGATGGGAGCCCTCTCGGTGACCGGGCTACCCTCATTCAAAGCACCCTTCGAGCCGCTGCCTTCTGGCTTCTATCACGTGGCGAACACGCAGCAAGACCCCGAGGGCGCCGCCGACGCCGTCGAGGCCATGATTGAGGCCGAGGGATCCGACCAGGTGGCCGCCGTGATCCTCGAGCCCGTTCAGAACGCTGGCGGATGCCTCGTGCCGCCTCCTGAATACTGGAAGCGGGTGCGTGAGATCTGCGATCGCCACGGCGTACTCCTCGTCTCCGACGCGGTGATCTGCGCCTTCGGCCGCCTCGGAGAGTGGTTCGGCATCGAACGCTTCGACGTTGTCCCCGACATGACCAGCTTCGCCAAAGGCGTCACCTCGGGCTACCTGCCGATGGGCGGCGTGATGGTCAGCGACGAGATGCGCTCCACCCTCAGATCCAACGCCCCGATGTTCGCGCACGGTTCGACGTTCGGGGGGCATCCCGTATCTTCCGCTGTGGCGCTGGAGAACATCCGCATCATGGAGCGGGAGAAACTCCTCGAAAACGTACGGTCGCTCGAAGGGTACTTCGGGGACGAGCTGCGGCGGGTGGCCGGGGATCACCCGATAGTCAAGGAAGTTCGGGGGATGGGCTTCTTCTGGGCGCTGGAGGTCAGGCCAGAGCGCCCTGACGGAACGCCGCTTGCCGAGGATGAGTACCAGAAATATTTCAAGGGCGTTCTCTCGCGCAAACTCCTCGAAAACGGCCTCATCTGCCGCTTCGACGACAAGGAAGACCCTGTCATCCAGTATTCGCCTGCACTAGTCGCGGACCGTGAGATCCTCGGCCGCATAGCCGACATCACCGACAACGCCCTGGCTGAGCTCGAACGCGAGCTAGGCTACCGGAACTAACCATGACCGGCCCGGAGTCCCGGCTTCGGGCCGGTAAGGTACCGCGGGGGCGGGATTGACCCGCGCCTCCCACCTGCGGGAAGACAGCAACGGGAGCAAGGATTACGGCTCGTACAGTTTCTGGCTGGAGACCGCTGGCGAGGATCTCACGCCAAGGCCGCCGCTCGAATATGCTGCTGAAGCAGACGTGGCGATCCTGGGTGCTGGCTTCACCGGACTGTGGACAGCCTACTATCTGCTGAGGCGCAATCCCTCATTGCGCGTGGTGGTGCTCGAAGCCGAGATAGCGGGATTCGGGGCATCAGGGCGCAACGGCGCATGGTGCAACGCCTCGTTCCCGGTGACCACGGGGGAGCTCACCCGCCGCTTCGGGAAGGAATCGGCGCGGGATCTGCTGCTGGAGATGCGCAACGCCGTGGACGAGGTGGGCAGGGTCTCTGAGGCAGAGGGCATCGACGCCCAGTACAACCGGAGCGGGCAGCTCCGGGTCGCCCGTGGTCAGAGCCAGCTACCTGGCATAGAAGTAGCCCACGAATCGCTGCGCGCGCTCGGCCTGGAAGACGCGCAATTGCTCGACGCGGAAGAAACGTCGGAACGCATCAGGATCACCGATGCAAAGGGCGCGCTCTTCAATCCGCACTGCGCGACGATTCATCCGGCACGCCTGGCGCGCGGTCTCGCCAGGGCCGTCGAGCGGCTGGGGGGCAGGATCTTCGAGCAGACGCCGGTCACGGACTTCGAAGCCGGCGCAGGGAATGGCAAACAGCCCCGACTCGTGACAGATTCAGGAGGAGTACGCGCCAGCACGATAGTGCTCGCCGGAGAAGCGTACCTCGCGCGGCTCCCGAAGTTGCGTCGCCAGGTGCTGCCCGTCTACTCACTCATCGTGCTAACCGAGCCGCTCTCAGAGGTCCAGTGGGGTGAGATCGGCTGGCAAGGCCGCGAGTGCGTGGCCTCCAACCGCTACACGGTGGACTATCTCTCGCGCACCGCCGACGGTCGCATCCTGTTCGGGGGACGTGGCGCGCCATACCACTTCCGCTCGCGCATACAAGACTCGTTCGACACGCACGACCCCACGCACCAGATGCTGCGCCAGACGGCCAGAGAATGGTTCCCAGCCCTCGAAGGCACGCGATTCACCCACGCCTGGGGAGGCCCGCTCGCCGCGCCGCGAGACTGGATGCCCACGATGTCATACGACGCAACCAGCGGGATCGCGACCGCGCACGGCTACACGGGGCAGGGCGTGGCGACAGCCAACCTCTCAGGCCGGACGCTGGCTGACCTGATCCTGGACCGCGACACCAACATAACCCGCCTGCCAGCCGTCAACCACAAACCGCGCCCCTGGGAGCCCGAGCCGCTGCGCTGGCTCGGCGCGAGATACGTGCAGCGCGGCCTGATGAAAGTGGACGACCGCGCCGAACAAACAGGCCAACCACCGACGGGCAAGACCCTCGCCGAAAGGCTAGGCAAACATTGAAAGCGCCATTTCCACCCGTCAACGTCGCGGCAGAAGGAAGACGGAGAATACATCCGGCGGAGGAACGAAAGGTTGCGATGATGGAGCTCATCGCCCGCAACCTGGGAGAGGGTACACCAGGGGGACCGGGAAGCTGGCTCCGCCGGGCATTGACCGGGACAGGAAAGGCGCCGATTATCCGGCTTTGGGACAGAACCCGTATCATGTAGTGGATGTTCCTCGCGGCGGGCATGGCGCGTAGCAATATGGGAGGACGTTGATGAAGGAAAGACCAACCGCGCAGAAGCCGCGCGAAGGAGACCAGGATTCCAGGCGAGAAGTGGCGGTCGCGCTCACGGGAATCACCAAACGGTTCGGCGAATTCGCGGTGGTGGACGACCTCAACCTGGAGATCTGGGAAGGGGAATTCTTCTCGCTGCTCGGCCCTAGCGGCTGCGGCAAGACAACGACCCTGCGTATGATCGCGGGTTTCGAGAACCCGACGGAGGGCGTCATATCCGTGGCTGGCGAGCCCGTGCGGGGAGTACCCCCGTATCGCAGGCCGGTCAACACGGTGTTCCAGTCTTATGCGATATTCCCCCACCTCAACGTCTTCGATAACGTTGCCTTCGGCCTGCGCCGGGCCAGGGTTCCGAAGGATGAGATCCAGCGCCGCGTCGTAGAGGCTTGCGAGATGGTGCAGCTCACAGGCTTCGAGAAACGCAGGTCGGCCCAGCTTTCGGGAGGCCAGCAGCAGCGGGTGGCGCTCGCCCGCGCGCTCATCAACCGCCCGAAGGTTCTGCTCCTCGACGAACCGCTCGGGGCGCTCGACCTCAAGCTCAGGAAAGAACTGCAACTGGAACTCAGGAATTTGCAGCACGAGGTTGGCATCACCTTCGTCTACGTCACGCACGACCAGGAAGAGGCGCTCACCATGAGCGACAGGATCGCCGTGATGAACGAAGGCAAAGTCCAGCAAATCGCAGATCCATCCACCCTCTACGAACTTCCCAAGAACCACTTCGTCGCCAACTTCATAGGCCAGATCAACTTGTTCTCCGGCGAGCTGGAATCGGTGGATGGCGGGCGGGTGACGCTGCGCTCCGGTGAAGGAATCAAGATCGAAGCCTTAGTCCGCAACGGAGACACGCCTGAGATCGGGGAACAGGTGCAGGCGGCGGTCAGGCCGGAGAAGATCCGGTTCGGAGAAACTGGAGAAAACGTGTGCAGCGTCGGGGTGCGCCAGATCGTGTACCTCGGCGTAAGCACGCAGTACATAACGGAGTTTGCGGATGGAACCAGGCTGGTGCTCTACCAGCAGAACGCCCACGATTCGGTCGGCCCCGAAGTGGGCGAACAGGTAAACGTATCCTGGGACGCAAATCACTGCCTGATACTGGGAGGATAGGTATGCAAAGAAGAGGCACAAGCATCAGTCGCGGCAAGTTTCTCAAGATGATGGGCGCGGCTGGTGTGGCGGGGTCCACGCTATCGGTGCTTTCGTGCCAGCCGAACACCTCCGCTACCGGCGGAGGTGGCGGCAGTGGAGGGGGTCCAGAAGAGAAGGAGCTGGCCCTATACAACTGGTCGGATTACGTAGCCGGGAGCACCATCCCCGGCTTCCAGAAAGAGACAGGCATCAAGGTCACGCAGGACTTCTTCGCCTCGAATGAGGATCTGCTCGGCAAGCTCCAGGCCGGCGCAACGGGCTACGACGTGATCGTGCCGAGCGACTACATGGTCGCTATCATGGTCAAATCCGACGTCATCCAGAAGCTGGACAAGTCCAAGATCCCGAACATCAAGAACGTAGGCGAAAACTACATGGGCCTCTCCTACGACCCGAACAACGAGTACAGCCTCCCATACCAGTGGGGCACAACCGGCATTCTGTACAACAAGAAAGAGGTCGGTAAGCTGGACAGCTCTTGGGACGCGATGTGGGACAAGCAGTTCGAGGGCAAGATGGCGATGCTAGCTGACAGCCGGGAGACCATCGGCGCGGCGCTCTACAAGTTGGGATACTCCGTGAACAGCAAGAATCAGGATCAGCTCCAGGAAGCCGAAGCGGAGCTGAAGAAACAGCAACCTCTCCTGCGCGGCTACTTCGCCTCCACCGAAGTAAGGCCGCTGGTGATGAACGGGGACATCCTGCTCGGCCACGTCTATTCGGGCGACGCTTTCCTCGCCATGTCCGAGAACGAGGATCTCGACTACCTGATCCCCAATCCCAGGGCGACGCGCTGGACTGACAACATGAGCATCCCGAACGGCGCGCCGCACCCGGACAACGCCAACAAGTTCATCAACTACATCCTGGATGCGAAAGTCGGCGCAGCGCTTTCAAACTACACCTACTACAACACACCCAACGAAGCGTCATTGCCGGACATCGACCCCGCTCTCAAGGATCTGCCAGGCTATACCCTGGCGTCGGATATCTTCGAGAGGCTCGAAGTCATCGAGGACGTCGGGAAGACGACCCGCGAGTACGAGCGCATCTTCACCGAGGTAAAGAGCGCCTAGCATGGGAGAGAAAGGTCGCGGTTGGAACCTTGGGCTCGCCGGACTGCTCACGCCGGTCACGATCTGGCTCGGACTATTCTTTCTCATACCGCTGCTCCTGATCCTGGCCTACTCGTTCGGGACCAGCGGTGTGTACGGTGGGATCACGCTCGGCTTCAATCCCGGCAACTATCTGAAGGTCTTCGATCCGCTGTACCTTCAGATCATCGGCCGCACGTTCTTCATCGCCGCACTGACTACCTTGCTCTGCCTGGCTCTCGGATATCCGCTGGCCTACTTCATAGTCTTCAAGGGCTACAGGCGGCGCAACCTGCTCATCCTGCTGGTGATGGTCCCGTTCTGGACGAGCCTCCTGATCCGGGCTTACTCGTGGGTAGTGATCCTGAGCGGCAACGGTATAGCAAACAAGTTCTTGCAGTTCATCGGCGTTACAGACGAACCACTCACCCTGATCTTCACGCCCGAGGCAGTACTGATGGGCATGGTCTATTCGTACCTGCCGTTCATGATCCTGCCGCTCTACGCATCCCTGGAGAAATTTGACACCCGCCTGAAAGAAGCAGCCAAGGACCTCGGGGCGAGCCGGTGGCAGACCTTCTGGCGGGTCACGTTCCCGCTTAGCATGCCGGGTGTGATAGCCGGCAGCATCCTGGTCTTCATCCCGTCGGCCGGTGAGTTCGTCATCCCGCAGTTGCTCGGCGGGTCGAGGACCGTGATGACGGGAACCCTGATACAGACCCAGTTCGGCGCGGCCCGCGACTGGGCGTTCGGGAGCGCACTTTCGGTGATGCTAGCCGTCCTGCTGCTCGCTGCGATTCTGTTCTACGTGCGGCGCGTCGGCACGGACAAACTGGAGGGTATGTAGATGGCGGCGAAGGCTGGCGGTCCCATGCAGAAGGGCGTGGGGAAGCTTCCGGATAGGGCTTTGTTCCTTTTCTCGCTCCTGATCTACGCGTTCCTCTACGCCCCGATTCTCGTCCTGATGTTCTTCTCCTTCAACTCGAGCAAGAGCACCCAGAGCTGGACGGGCTTCTCGACCGAGTGGTACCGGGCTCTGCTGACAGACCAGACCATACATGATGCCTTCCGAACCTCCATGATCGTTGGCGTAACCGCGACGCTCATAGCGACCGCCATAGGCACCCTGACGGCGCTGGCGCTCACGCGGCACAACTTCAGGGGCCAGACCTTCGCGGACTCCACGATCTACGCGGCTACCGTGATGCCGGAGATCGTTGTCGGCGTGAGCCTGCTGGTCTTCTTCGTCGCGGTGTTCCTGCCGCTCGGCGTGGAGCTTGGGATCGTGACCATCGTCATCGCGCACGTCGCGTTCACGGTCTCGTTCGTGACCATTGTGGTGCGGGCGCGGCTGGCGGGGATGGACGAGTCACTCGAAGAGGCGGCCCAGGATCTCGGGGCCGGTCCCGTGACGACCTTCGTGCGGGTTACGTTGCCTTTGATACTGCCTGGCGTGATGGCGGGTGCGCTCCTGGCCTTCACGCTTTCTTTCGACGACTTCGTGATCACGTTCTTCGTCTCCGGCGTCGGGTCTAGCACGCTTCCGCTGAAGATCTACTCCATGATCAAATTCGGCGTCACGCCGGTCATCAACGCGCTCTCGACGGTGGTGCTGGTCGTCACCATGATCCTGATCTTCGGCGGCAGCCGCCTGCTCTCACGCCGGGAAGGCGCGTAAAAGGGTGGCGCCGGAACGGGAGACTGAAGGCGAGCGGGGCCTGCGGGCGGAGCGCCAGATTCCCGACGACGTGTGGCGGGCGCGGATCGAAGAATCGCTCAGGCATGGCCTGGAGGCTGCTGAATCCGTCGGCAACCGTGAGATCAGCATGTTCGCCCGTCGGTTCGCGCCTGCCTACTCCGGCTTCGACACTTTCATGGGGTTCCCGTTTCTGGAGGACGTGAGGCAGGTTGGGGATCACACGGCCGCCGTGATCGGGGCGCCGTACGATACGGGGACCACCTCGCGGCCAGGCGCCCGATACGGTCCCAGGGGCATCAGGCAGGCTTCGCGCATCTCCGACGGCTACAGCTTCGACATGGGCGTGGACCTGGCTGAAGCACTGGATATCGTGGACGTTGGTGATGTGTTCACGCTGCCTGGCAACATCGAGAAGTCGTTCGACCAGATCACGGCCGCCGTAGACCACGTCTTCAGCGCGGGAACCTTCCCCGTGATTCTTGGCGGCGACCACTCCATAGGCTTCCCCGTCTTGCGGGCTCTTGCCGCGAACACGGAAGGCAACATCGGCATCATCCACCTTGACCGTCATGCCGACATGAACGAGCGCGACTACGACGACCTCACCCACGGCACGCCCTGGTTCCACGCCACCAACATCCCAAACGTGCCGGCCAAGAATCTAGTGCAGGTAGGGCTCGGAGGCTGGATGGGCCTTCGCGAATCCATAGGCAACGCGAGGGAGCGCGAAACCACGATCCTGACGGTGGACGACGTGGACACTATGGGCGTCGAGAAGGCGGCAGAGCGGGCGCTGGAAGTCGCTTGGGACGGCGCAGGAGCCGTGTACCTGAGCTTCGACATAGACTCCATTGACCCGTTCGCGGCGCCAGGCACCGGAACCCCCGAACCAGGCGGCTTCACGCCGAGGGAGGCTCTGAAACTGCTGAGGCTGGTTGCCAGGGAAGGATTGTGCGGCATGGAGGTGGTCGAAGTCTCGCCACCGTACGACGTGGCCGAGACGACGGCCCTGCTCGCCTCCAGGGCCGTGATGAACGTCCTTGCCGAGTTGCTATTGCACGGGCGCCTGCCGTCCCGCTACCCGATCAACTAGAAAGTAGGAGATGACCGAGAACAACATCCTGCGCGTCACGAACCCAGCGACCGGGGAGAGTATCGAGGAGATCCCGACGACCACCCGCGACGAATTGAACGCCGTCGCGGAGAGGGCGAAGCGTGGCTTCGAGGAGTGGCGTGGGTTCGCGGGGCTGGATCGGGCAGGTGTATTTCACGGGATCTCACGTTCCCTGCTCGACCATCAGGCGGAGCTGGCGGAGATCATGACGCATGAGGGCGGCAAACCGTACATCGAGAACCACGACGAGGTCGAGTGGGTCGCTTCGTGCTTCGACTACTACGGGGAGATCGCCCGCGACTCCGTCGGCTACCTCCCGGCCCCCATCGAACCCCAGCAACTCGCGATGGTCATAAAGGAACCCATAGGAACCGTCGCCTGCATTGTACCCTGGAACTACCCGCTGCTACTCGCCGCCTGGAAGGTCGCACCCGCCCTCGCCGCCGGGAACGCCGTCATCCTCAAACCATCTGAGGAGACGCCGCTGGCGACGCGGAGGATGGCCGAGTTGATAGAAGACCTCCCTGACGGGCTGCTCCAGGTCGTGTACGGGGCCGGAGACGTGGGAGACGCGCTAGTCCGGCATCCCGGCGTCGACATGGTGGCGTTCACCGGGAGCCAGGAGACCGGCCGGAAGGTCGGCGTAACGGCCGCGGAGCGCCTGATGCGGGCCAACCTGGAGCTTGGCGGCAAGGACCCTTTCATCATCTGCGACGACGTGGACGTGGAGATCGCCGCCCAGGGCGCCGTGTGGGCCGCCTGCCTCAACGCCGGTCAGGTCTGCACCTCCTCCGAACGCTTCTACGTCGAGAAGGGGATCGCAAGCGACTTCATCGAGGCTTCCAGGGAGTTTGTCGAGAGCCTGAACATCGGCGACCCGATGGAAGAGGCGACGGACATCGGGCCGATGATCAACGGCCCCGGACGTGACAAGGTCGAGCGCCACGTCGGGGAGGCCGTCGAGAAGGGCGCGAAGCTCGTCGCGGGCGGCGAACGGTGGGGAGAGCGCGGCTTCTACTACAGGCCAACCGTCCTCACGGGCGTCACGCCGTCGATGACCGTGATGCGCGACGAGACCTTCGGGCCTGTCGTCCCGATCGTGGAGGTGGATAGCCTGGACGAGGCGATCGAGCAGGCGAACTCCGTGCCTTTCGGGCTCGGGGCGAACGTGTACACGCGGGATTTCGAGAAGATGCTGCGGTGCATGAGGGGCATCCGGGCCGGGACGGTCTGGATCAACGACCCGCTCACGGACAACGACGCGGCCCCGTTCGGTGGTCACGGCGGAAGCGGCATCGGGCGTGAACTGGGGCGGGAAGGACTCGAAGCCTTCCAGGAATCCAAGCACGTCCACATAGACCCGCAGGTGGAGAAGAAGGAGTGGTGGTATCCGTATGGCGGATAGGCTTCAGGTTACAGGTTTCAGGCATCAGGTTGTGCCGTTCGCAAGGTATCCGGTATCCGCGTGAGCGCCCGGCCGGAGAGCATCGCACCGGGCGTGTATCGTATGGACGCTTTCGCGCTGCCGAACACTATCAGCGTCCTGCTGCTCGAGAACGATGACGGCTGGACGCTGGTGGACACGGGCGTGGCGGGTAGCGTGGAGCGTATAAAGGCCGCGATAACCGCGCTCGGATCGGGGCAGGAGGACTTGAAGCGCATCTTCCTCACCCACCATCACGTTGACCACATCGGCGGCCTGCCGGGCTTGCTGGAGTGGGCGCCGCAGGTGGAGATCGGCGCGACGGCTTACGAGGCGGAGATCGTCTCTGGCAGGCGCCCGCCGGATTCAGCCAGCAACCCGCTCTTGCGTCCCGCGACCAGCAGGGCCAAGCTGCCGACGGCGTCGGTCACGAAGATCCTGCACGAAGGGGACCTCGTCTCGGGATTCCGCGTCATCTCCACGCCCGGGCACACGCTCGGGCACGTCTCGTTGCTCAGGGAAGGCGACGGCGTGCTCTTCACCGGCGACGCTTTCGGCGCCCTGGTCCGCAAGGTAAACGTCGGCGGGGTCAAGGCGGTCTGCGCCGACCCGAAGGAGGCCAGACGCTCGGCGGAGAAGCTGCTCGCGGAGGACTTCGCCACCGTCGTGATGACCCACGGCCCGATGCTGCACTCCGGCGCGAAACGGACGCTGCGCGAGGCCGTCTCGAGGTGCAGGTACTGATGGCTGCCTCTTCGAACACGCACTACGACGCCATCGTCGTCGGGTCCGGGCACAACGGCCTCATCGCCGCCTCGTACCTGGCGAAGGCTGGCAAGAAGGTGCTCGTGCTGGAGCGGCGCGGGATCATCGGCGGCGCCACCGTGACGGAGGAGCCGTGGCCCGGGTACAGGATCTCGACCTGCTCCTACGTCTGCCAGCTCCTGCTTCCCGAGGTCATCCAGGACCTCGACCTAACCCGCCACGGCTACGACGTCAGGCCGCTCGACCCCCAGTATTTCATGCCCTTCCCAGACGGACGCTACATCGCCTCCTTCCTTGATAGCGGGAAGACAGCCGAGCAGATCGCCAAGTTCTCCCACAAAGGCGTCGCCGCCCACGACGCCTACTGGGCGATGTGGGGCCGCATCATCGCCCGCATGAAGCCGCTGACGGAAGGTCCGGCGCCAACCGCGCAGGATCTGGAACGCGCCTTCGACGGGCCTGATGGCGAGGAGGACTGGCAAACGCTCACGAAGCGGAGCATCGCTGATGTACTGGACGATTACTTCGAGTCCGAGGAGATAAAGGCGGTGCTATGCGTAGGTGGTGTGATCGGCACGAACGCCGGTCCCCGCACGCCCGGTACCGCCTACGTGAAGTACCACCACATCCTCGGCCAGATCGACGGCCACCAGGGCGCCTGGGGCTACGTCTGCGGCGGCATGGGCTCCGTCTCGCAGGCCATAGCCTCGTCGGCCAGGGAACAAGGGGCCGAGATCCTCACCGACGCCGAAGTCGCCGAAATAGACATCCGGGACGGCGTGGCGAAGGGCGTCCACCTGCAAGACGGACGCTCCTTCGATACGGATGCCGTCCTTTCCAATGCCGACCCGTACCGCACCTACCTGGGGATGGTTGGCGAGAAGCACCTGCCGGAAGACCTCGCCTCTGGCGTGAAGCAGATGCGCATGGAAGGCTCGGTGGTGAAGGTGCTGCTCGCGCTCGGGGAATTGCCGGACTTCACCGCCCTGCCAGGCAAGGAGATAGGTCCCCAGCACACAGGCGGCATCGTCATAAACCCGTCCGTGGATGCGCTCCAGACGGCGTGGGAGGAGTGCGAGCGGGGCGAACCATCCCGGCGACCGTTCATAGACGGCTACATCCAGAGCGCCACGGAGGACGGCCTCGCGCCACCGGGCAAGCACACCATGAGCCTGTTCTGCCAGTACGCGCCGTACAGGCTTGCCGAGGGAACCTGGGAGGAGCGGCGGGAGGAGATCGGGCGCAACATAATTGATACGTTCGCCGAGTACGCGCCAAACCTGCCTGACGCGGTCGAAGGGATCGAGATTCTGGGGCCGCCTGACATCGAGGAGAGGATCGGGATCACGGGCGGCAACATTTTCCACGGTGAGATCCTACCAGACCAGATGTTCGGCAACCGCCCGGTTCCCGGCTACGCGGACTACCGGACTCCGGTCGAGAACCTGTACCTGTGCGGCGCGGGAGCCTGGCCCGGCGGCGCGGTCTACGGCGCGCCCGGCCGCAACTGCGCCCGCGAGGCGCTGAAGGATCTCGAAACACGAAACGGGGAGACTGCCAGCTAAAGGCAGTTTCACGCCAGTGAAAGTCTAGGAAAGGAGACCTGCATGGAAACAAAGACAGAAGTACGGAACTTCATCGGCGGGGAGCATGTGGACCCGGCAGATGGACGCCTCTACGACGTGGTGAACCCGTCAACCGGTGAGGTGTACGCGCAGGCGCCAGCGTCAGGCAAGGAAGACGTGGACCGGGCGTTCGATGCGGCCGAAAAAGCGTTCGAGAAGTGGCGTGATGTGACGCCATCGGAGCGGCAACTTGCGCTGTTCAGGATCGCCGACGCCATCGAGGAGCGGGCAGAGGACATCGTGCGGGCCGAGTCGGAGAACACGGGCAAACCCTTCAACCTCACGATGGAGGAAGAGATACCGGCTGCGGTGGACCAGATCCGGTTCTTCGCCGGAGCCGCCCGCGTGCTCGAAGGAAAGTCCGCGGGCGAGTACCTCGAAGGTTACACTTCCTTCGTACGACGCGAGCCCGTCGGCGTCATCGGGCAGGTCACGCCGTGGAACTACCCAATGATGATGGCCGTCTGGAAATTCGCCCCAGCCATAGCCGCTGGCAACACCATCGTCCTCAAACCATCAGACACCACGCCGGTCTCGACCGTGATGCTCGCGGAGATCGCCTCTGAGTTTCTCCCAGACGGCGTCTTCAACGTGGTATGCGGCGACCGCGACACCGGCCGAGCCCTCGTCCAGCACCCGACGCCCCAGATGGTCTCCATAACCGGATCAGTCCGCGCCGGAATGCAGGTCGCCGAGGCTGCGGCCCACGATCTGAAGCGCACCCACCTGGAGCTTGGCGGCAAAGCGCCGGTTATAGTCTTCGACGACGCTGACCTCGAAGCGGCGGCAGAGGCCATAGCGGGCGCGGGATACTTCAACGCGGGCCAGGATTGCACGGCGGCCACCCGTGTACTCGCCGCTCCAGGCATCCACGACGACTTCGTCGCCGCCATCACTGAGCAGGCGAAGAACACCACCACCGGAGCTCCCAACGGAGCCGCCGAGGAGCCGGACTACGGGCCGCTCAACAACCAGAACCAGCTCGGCCACGTCTCCGGCATGGTGGAGCGGCTGCCCGGTCACGCCGAGGTCGTGACCGGCGGTCACAGGTTCGGTGAAAGGGGCTTCTTCTTCGAGCCGACCGTCGTATCGGGGCTGCGTCAGGACGACGAGGCTTCGCAGACCGAGATCTTCGGCCCCGTTATCACAGTCCAATCGTTCTCCGACGAGGACGAGGCCGTGCGGTGGGCCAACGGCGTGAAATACGGGTTGGCTTCGAGCGTGTTCACGAAGGACCACGGCCGGGCGATGCGGGTCAGCCGCAGGCTTGACTTTGGGTGCGTCTGGATCAACACGCACATCCCGCTCGTCGCCGAGATGCCCCACGGCGGCTTCGGGCACTCGGGCCACGGCAAGGACCTCTCGATGTACAGCCTGGAGGACTACACCCGCATCAAGCACGTCATGACGAGCCTGGAGGGCTGATGCACGAGACCACGGCCGAATCCGCTGCTGACATCACCGCTGCATCGGCGCAGCGGCACCTCTGGACGCACTTCTCGCGGCTGAGCACCCGGCCGCCGGTCATCGTCCGCGGCGAGGGCTCGTACGTCTTCGACGACAGCGGGAAGCGCTACCTGGACGGGCTGTCCAGCCTGTTCGTCTCGCAGGTCGGGCACGGACGGCAGGAGCTCGGTGCGGCCGCGGCCAAGCAGTCCGACCAGCTGGCCTACTTCCCGATCTGGGGCTACGCGCACCCGACGGCGGTCGAGCTGGCGGAGCGGCTGGCGGAGCGCGCCCCGGGCGACCTCAACCGGGTCTTCTTCACCACCGGCGGCAGCGAGGCGGTCGAGGCGGCGTACAAGCTGGCCCGGCAGTACTTCAAGCTCGTCGGGCAACCCGGCCGCTACAAGGTCATCAGCCGCCAGTGGGCCTACCACGGCGTGACGATGGGGGCACTGTCACTGACGGGCGTGCCGGCGATGAAGGCGCCGTTCGAGCCGATGGTGCCCGGTGCGGTGAAGGTCCCGAACGCGCACGTGTTCCGCGCCGTCGAGCACGCCGGGGACGCCGAGGCGCACGGACTGTGGGCTGCCGAC
>JACDAR010000191.1 GCA_013695335.1 Rubrobacter sp. | reverse complement strand
CGAATCCCAGGGGATAGGCGACGGTGCGCCAGGTAACGCGGTATCCGTATCGCCCGCCTATCGTGCCAGCGTGACAGAGACCAGCTATCGCAAACGAGAGCGGCAGCGGAAGCACGAGGGCGAAGATCGCGGGGATAATCCCATCGAAGATCAGCCAGATGGGGGCCGAGACGAGGCCGGAGAAAGCGAGGAAGAGGCCAGGCGCCCGGAGGTCCGGAACCCTCGGCAGAACCTCGAAGAAGCGAACAGGGTGGATCAGTAGTTGCGCCAGCAGCCTGAGGTAGCTTGAGAAAGGCCGGGAGACATCCCAGTCGCTCGCGCCGCCACGGATCGTATCCCTATTGTAGCCACGCTTCGCCACGGTCGGAGTATACCGGGACGCCACGCGGGAAGTAGTATCCTCCTCCGCTATGGAAGAAGGCCATAACCCGCAGCGGAGAGAACGATATCCTGGGCGATGGGGCGCGTGGGCGGCGGGGGCCGGGGTTTCTATCTTCTCGTTCGCCCTCTACCTGAAGACGCTCGCGCCATCTGTGCTGTACTACGACCGTCCCATCGCTTTCGATTCGGCGATGCTCCAGGCGGAGGCTGCGGCGCTCGGGATCGGCCACCCCACTGGCTACCCGACGTACATGATGCTTACTCACCTCTTCACCATCCTGCCAGGTGTGGAGCCCGCCCACGGGGCGAACGTGGCCTCCGCCGTCTACGCGGCGCTCGCGGTTGCTGCGCTTTTCGCCGTGGCGTTGCGACTGTGCGGAAATATCGTGGCGGCTGCCGTTGGAACGCTGGCTTTCGCGCTATCCGGGACGTTCTGGAGCCAGGCCGTGATCGCCGAAGTCTACACCCTGAACGTGCTCTTCCTGTCCATAACCACCCTCGTCCTGCTCGTATGGAGGGATACGGGGAAAGACCGATACCTCCTGCTCGCCGCCTTCCTCTGCGGCCTCTCCCTCACCCATCACCTGACGAGCGGGTTGCTCATCCCGGCTGGGTTGCTCTTCGTTCTCGCGGTAGAGCGCCGGAAGTTTCTGGAAGGATGGCTTTTGCTCAAGGGGATCGGGCTGTTCCTGGTTGGCCTGCTGTCCCTGCTCTACCTCCCGATCCGGGCTTTCATGAACGCGTCCCTGGACGAGACCCATCCCACGACCATCGGACGATTCATGTTGCTCGTAACGGGCTGGAGCTACGCCATCGCGACACCAGCGGAGAAGGCGCGGTGTGCCGTATCCCCGCTCGTGTCAGAAGGGTTCGGGGCGCGGATTCAGCTCTTCGCAGGGCATCTTTTGGGGGAGTTTGCCGTCGTCCTGATGCTGATTGGTGCGGTTGGGATGATCGCCCTGATCCTGGCCGACGTGCCTGTGGCTATCCTGCTCGGAACGCTCTTCTTCGGGTGTTTGATCCACGTAGGCTTCTACCTGGAACGCGGCATCGAGGACTTCACTGTGTTCCTGATCCCCGCGTACGCGCTCTTCGGTGTCTGCATTTCCATAGGCTTCGGCTTCCTGATGCGCCGGGTGAAGCTGTTTGCGGCAGACCATACGGTTCTTCGTCGGATCTCGACCGCAATACTCGCAGCACTCGCCTTCGCCATCATACTGGTTGGCCTGCCTGGCGAGTACGCGCGGCAGGATCGCAGCAACGACACCGAGGGCGGCCGCACGATAGCGGCCGTGGTTCGGAATGCCGGGCCGAACGCTACGATATTGCACCACCGGAGCCCGCTCTGGTACATGGCCGTGGTCGAGAAGAAGAGGCAAGACATCAAGCTCGCGGACCCGTTCTGCACCTCGTGGACCCGTTTCGACGACATTACCTGGCCCGATCCATCCGGCGCGTCACGCTATGGGACTCCGGATCCCACGGGCGTCGCTACCGCCAGGAAAGCTGCCAAAAGCGGACCCGTCTACATCCTGGGCAGGGAGTTCGAGCAGCAGAAAGTCAGCATCGAGCGCTTTCGGGAGGCCGGTTTCCTGGCGGTGCCCGTGGGAGATGGACGCCTGCTCTACGAGCTGGTGCCTATCGAGAAGAGATCCAGCTCTCCCAGATAGATTCGAGGGCCGAATTCGTGTCGACGATACATCCGATTCATCCGATTCGGTTAACCAACCTCGATATCGGGAAATAACCTCCGGCTGGTGGATCTGAGAAACGAGAGGAAGCAATGGCGGACAGACTTGATGGAACGGTTGCGCTCGTAACCGGTGCGAGCAGCGGTATAGGCGAAGCGGCGGCGATGTCGCTCGCGGAACAGGGAGCGGCGGTCGCCGTGCTGGCGCGGCGCGGGGACAGGCTCGACGCTCTCGTCTCGGATATAGAAGGCGATGGCGGCAGGGCTCTCGCCATCGAGGCCGACGTGACGGAGCAGCAACAGGCTATCGACGCCGTGGAGCGGACGGTCTCCGAACTCGGCCGCCTCGATACGGTCTTCAACAACGCTGGCGTCATGCTCAACGGCCCCGTCGAGGACGCGCCGACCGAGGAATGGGACCGGATGGTCGACCTGAACGTGAAGGGCCTGCTATACGTGGCCCACGCCGCCCTGCCGCACCTGCTCAAAGCGGCTGAAGATGGGCCGCGAAAGGTTGCCGACCTCGTGAACACCTCGTCCGTGGCGGGACGCCGGGCTTCGAGCGGGAGCGCCGTCTATAACCTGACCAAGTTCGGGGTTGGCGCTTTCAGCGAGGGGTTGAGGCAGGAGGTCACGAAGAGGCACGTCCGCTTGTCGCTTGTCGAGCCTGGGGCCGTCGCGACCGAGTTGCAGAGCCATCTGCGGGATGAGAGATCCGGACCCAGGTGGAGGAGCGGTTCGCGAACATGGAGATACTACACGCAGAGGACATCGCCGACGCCGTAGCGTACATCGTGACCAGGCCGAGGCACATGGCTATAAACGAGATCCTGATCCGACCAACCGAACAGGAGAATTAGATGAAGGTAGGCATCTCGACGTTCGTGACGGACGATGGGATAGGCGCGATCCCACTGGCAAAAGCCATAGAGGAACGTGGCTTCGACTCGGTCTTCATAGCCGAACACACCCACATCCCCGCGAGCCGCAAGTCCCCGTACCCACGGGGCGGCGACTTGCCAGCCAAGTACTACAGAACCCTCGATCCGTTCGTCACCCTCACGGCGATGGCGACGGTCACGGAAGATCTGCTGCTTGGAACTGGCGTGACGCTACTCATGGAGCGCGACACCATCACGACAGCGAAAGAAGTCGCAAGCGTGGATTTCGTCTCCGGTGGACGTTTCCTCTTCGGTATCGGGGTCGGCTGGAACAGGGAGGAGATGGCGAACCATGGCACGGACCCGAAGACGCGGGGGAGGCTCGTGGACGAGCAACTCGCGGCGATGCGGGAGATTTGGACGAACGAGCCAGCCGAATATCATGGTGAGTTCGTGTCGTTCGACCCCATCTACCAGCGCCCCAAGTGTGTCCAGAAGCCGCACGCCCCGATCTTCGTCGGCGGCGGCGAACCAGCCTTCGACCGCATAATCCAGCACGGCGACGCCTGGCTCGCGAACGGCCTTACGCCGGACAGGCTCGCCCCGCTCATGCAGAAGCTAAACGACAAGGCCGGACGAGAAATTCCCGTGACCGTCTTCAGTGGCAAGGCCGAAAACCTCGACGCATACGCCGAGCTTGGAATAGGGCGGGCCCTCATAAGCCTGGAAACCGCCCCCGAGGACGAGACGATTCGGAACCTCGGCGAGTACGCGGAGGCCGCGAAACATTACCTCTAGCGTCGCGGTAATAGGATGCGGGTAAAGATATAATCGCATCACAAAACGAGCGATGAAAAGAGGGTCTTACGCATGCCGGATAACAACGCTTTCGATGCCAAGCAGAAGCTGACTTCTGGCGGTAACGAGTACACGTATTACAGCCTGGAGAAACTCGATGAACAGGTGGACGCTAACGTATTTTCGCTACCGTTCTCGCTGCGCACCATCCTCGAATCTCTGCTCCGCAACTGCGGCGGGAAGTTCGTGGACGAGGAGGCGGTAGAGTCTCTGGCCTCGTGGCCGGAGAACGTCGGGGAGGAGCTTGCGTATCTACCGGCGCGTGTGATCATGCAGGACTTCACGGGCGTCCCGGCCATCGTGGACCTGGCGGCGATGCGGAGCGCGATGCAGAGCGTCGGGGGGGATCCAGCCAAGATCAACCCTCTCGTCCCTACGGACCTCGTCATAGATCACTCCGTCCAGGTTGACGCTTTCGGGAACGGCATGGCCCTCCAGTTCAATGCGGATCGCGAGTTCGAGCGGAACCGCGAGCGTTACGAGTTCCTGAAGTGGGGACAGGAGGCGTTCGACGACTTCACGGTGGTCCCGCCCGCGACCGGCATCGTCCACCAGGTAAACCTGGAGTATCTCGCTAAAGGTGTCTGGGTGAAGGACGGCATCGTGATGCCTGACACGCTCGTCGGCACGGACTCGCACACGACCATGATCAACGGCCTCGGCGTCCTCGGCTGGGGCGTCGGCGGCATCGAGGCCGAGGCCGTCACCCTCGGCCAGCCTTACTACATGCTCCAGCCCGAGGTCATCGGCTTCAAGCTGATCGGCGCTCTGAACGAGGGCGTGACCGCGACCGACCTCGTCCTCACCGTGACGCAGATGCTCCGCAAGAAGGGCGTCGTCGGTAAGTTCGTCGAGTTCTACGGCGAGGGATTGTCGCAGCTCAGCCTCCCCGACAGGGCGACCATCGGCAACATGTCGCCGGAGTTCGGCTCGACGTGCGCGTTCTTCCCGTTCGACGCTGAGACCATACGCTACTTCAAAGGGACGGGCCGAGACGACGACCTCTGCCAGCTCGTCGAGGACTACGCGAAGGAGCAGGGCCTGTGGCGGACGGACGACACGCCCGACCCGAACTTCTCCGAGACGCTGGAGCTGGATCTCGATACTGTCGAGTCGTCGCTGGCGGGGCCGAGGAGGCCGCAGGACAGGATCTCCCTCGGAGATATGCGGCGCTCCTTCCGGCGGGCTCTCGCCGAGATCACGGGCGTCGACTACGACGCGTCGGACGACAAACTCAACGGCCACTCCCGCAACGACACGGAGTCCATGATCACCTCCGACACCCCGTCCGACGCAGCCGATGCAACCGGAAACGGAGATCCCGACCCGACAGCCGGTGAACACTCCGATGGCCCCGAGGCCGGCGATGACGGCGGTACCGTCACCATCACCCTGGACGGCGAAGAGGCTTACCTCAGGCACGGCTCCGCCGTCATCGCCGCCATAACGAGCTGCACCAACACGTCGAACCCGTCCGTCATGCTCGCGGCCGGACTGCTGGCGAAGAAGGCCGTTGAGAAGGGGCTGCACGTGCAGCCGCACGTCAAGACCAGCCTCGCGCCGGGCTCCAAGGTCGTGACCGAGTACCTGACCAGTGCGGGACTGATGCCCTATCTGGAAGAGTTGAAGTTCAACCTCGTCGGCTATGGTTGCACGACGTGCATCGGCAACTCCGGCCCGCTCCCGGACGAGGTGTCCGAGGCCGTCAACGAGAACGACCTGGTGGTGGCGGCGGTTCTCTCGGGGAACAGGAACTTCGAGGGGCGCATCAACCCGGACGTGAAGGCGAACTACCTCGCGAGCCCGCCGCTCGTCGTGGCTTACGCGCTCGCCGGGAACGTTGACGTTGACCTGGCCAACGAGCCGATCGGACTCGGTTCCGACGGCAACGACGTCTACCTGAAGGACATCTGGCCGACGCAGCAGGAGGTCGCGGATCAGCTCGGCAAGGCCCTCGACCCGGAGGTCTTCCGTGAGCAGTACGGCGACGTGTACACGGGCAACGAGCAGTGGAACGACGTGAGCGTGCCCGAGGGCAACCTCTACGAGTGGGACCCGGACTCCACCTACATCCAGGAGCCCGCGTTCTTCAAGGACCTCGCGCCCGAACCGGAGCCTTTGACGGATATCGAGGACGCGCGGGTTCTGGTCAAGGTCGGGGACTCCATCACGACTGACCACATCTCGCCCGCCGGGGCCATCCCGTCCAAGATGCCTGCCGGGCAGTACCTGCTCGAAAAGGGCGTTGATTCCAGAGATTTCAACTCATTCGGCAGCCGCCGAGGCAACCATGAGGTGATGGTGCGCGGCACGTTCGGCAACATCCGTCTCAGGAACCAGCTCGTGGACAAGGAGGGTGGATATACGCGGCACTTCGACGAGGGCGACACCGAGGGCACGGAGACCACCGTCTACGAGGCTTCGATGCAGTACCAGGAGGACGGCGTTCCCCTGGTCGTCCTCGGCGGCAAGGAGTACGGTTCCGGTTCGTCGAGGGACTGGGCGGCGAAGGGGTCGTTCCTGCTCGGCATACGCGCCGTGATCGCCGAGAGCTTCGAGCGCATCCACCGGTCCAACCTCATAGGCATGGGCGTGTTGCCGGTGCAATACGCGGACGGCGAGAACGCCGAATCCCTCGGCCTCGACGGCACTGAGACGTTCACCATCAGGGGCATAAACGACGTCGAACCAGGCAAGGAACTTACCGTCAAGGTCGACGGCGGCGAGAGCGTGTTCAAGGTGAAGGCCCGCGTGGATTCGCCAGTCGAGGTCGAGTACCTCAGGAACGGCGGCATCCTCCAGACCGTGCTGCGGCAACTCTTGAAGGAGGATGAGTAGGGGAGGTCTCATGCCCGACAGAGTGCTCGTAACCCGTGAGATCCCGGACGCTGGGCTTCGCCCCCTCGAATCTTTCGACGTGACAGTTCTGCACGAACGTCCGCCAGAACGCGACGAGCTTCTGGATGCTGCCCGTGGCATCTCAGCTATCCTCGCCACCGCGACGGAGAAGATAGACGCAGAGGTGATGGACGCGACCGGAGAGGGCCTACGGATCATTGCCAACATGGCCGTTGGTTACGACAACGTGGATATTGAAGCGGCGTTGGATCGTGGCGTCGTGGTCACCAACACGCCGGGCGTTCTGGACGAGACGACAGCCGACGTGGCTTTCATGCTGCTGCTCGCTGCGTCCCGCAGGCTCGGTGAAGGAGAGCGTCTGCTGCGCGCCGGGCTGTGGGAATGGTGGGGGCCGAAGCAGCTCATGGGCCAGGACGTGTGGGGCAAGAAGCTCGGTGTCGTCGGATTCGGCAGGATCGGGCAGTCCGTCGCCCGCCGCGCCAGAGGCTTCGGCATGGACATCCTGTACCACAATCGCTCCCGCAAACCGGAGGCAGAAGCAGAGTTCGACGCCCGCCGCATGGACCTCGATGAGTTACTGGAGGCTGCGGATTTCATCTCCATCCACACCCCGCTGACGGACGAAACACAACACCTGATCGGCACCCCGGAACTCGAAAAGATGAAGCCCGAGGCAGTCCTCGTAAACACCTCGCGCGGCCCGGTAGTGGACGAAGCAGCATTGGCCGATGCGCTTGAGAACGGGCAGATCTTCGCCGCTGGCCTCGACGTATACGAGGATGAGCCAGCGGTTTACCCCAAACTCCTCGAACTGGAGAACGTAGTCCTCGCCCCGCACATCGGTAGCGCGTCCGTCGAGACCCGCGAGAAGATGGCGGCCCTCGCGGCGGAGAACATCGTCGCGGTTCTGTCCGGAGAAGAGCCGAAGACGCCCGTGAATGGATAGACGGGCCGGGCGGTGACGGAGCCGGTGGGCGACCGGTGGGCTGAGTGGCTGCTGGAGCGACGCTTCGGCGGCGACGACGGTCAGCGGGCAAAATTCCTGGACGGTTTGATCCCCTGGCGGGACCGCATCCTGAAGAACGCCGCCGTGAAACCGGGCGAGACCTTGCTCGAAGTGGGTGTCGGAGACGGGCTCATAGCCTTCGGCGCCCTCGACCTTCTCGGGGAGAACGGAAGGGTCATCTTCTCGGACATCTCGCAAGACCTGCTGGACCATAGCCGGGCGCTCGCCGGGGAGATGGGCGTCGTGGACCAGTGTGAGTTCCTGCTTGCCTCCGCCGACGACCTATCCGGGCTCGACGGTGAATCCGTAGATATCGTGACTACAAGGTCTGTCCTGATCTACGTTGAAGACAAGCGCCGCACCTTCGAGGAGTTCTTCCGAGTTTTGAAACCGGGAGGCCGGGTCTCGATCTTCGAGCCGATCAACCGTTTCAAGCGGCCCGAACCATCGAACCTCTTCCTTGGCTACGACGTGGCGCCGGTCCAGGAACTTGCCCAGAAGGTCCGGGAGGTCTTCCGGCGCATCCAGCCGATGGAGACGGACCCGATGCTGGACTTCGACGAGCGCGACCTCTTCGACCTCGCCGAAGCAGCAGGCTTCGCCGAAGTCCACCTGAACTACGAGGCCAAGCTCGTCTCCAACGACGCCTATTTCGACGTTACGGACTGGGACATCTTTCTGCGATCCGCTGGGAACCCGAAGATTCCCACGCTGGAAGAAGCTATAAATGAGGCGCTGACGCAGGAGGAAGCCGAACGTTTCTCCGCCCACCTCCGTCCGCTGGTAGAGAACGCCAGGAGGCGGGGAACTTCCGCCGTGGCGTACCTCTGGGCCACGAAATAGAGAGAAGGGAGCCGGTTTTGCCGGATAACCGCGTCGCAATCGTCACTGGAGCTGGCCGTGGTATCGGACGGCGGGTAGCCATCACCCTGTCCGAACGCGGCTACGCAGTCGCAGCCAACGATCTCACCGCGCCCAGCGAGACGGTGGAGGAACTGAGATCCGCTGGATCAGAGGCGATGTCACTCCCCGGAGACGTGTCGGATGAGGCCGCCGTTCGCGGCATGGTCGAACGGGTGATCGGGGAGTTTGGGCGGGTGGATGTGCTGGTGAACAACGCTGGCATCAGCCGTATCGTTCCGGCCGAGGATACGACGCTCGACGACTGGAACCGCACGCTAGCCGTGAACCTGACAGGCCCGTTCCTGATGAGCCGAGAGTTCGGCAAGGTGCTGCTTGAGCGGGGCTCAGGCAGCATCGTGAACATCGCCTCGGTCGCGGGGCTGCTCGGTGTCGGGGACCGGGTGGCGTACAACGCGAGCAAGCACGGCCTCGTTGGGCTGACCCGCACGCTCGCCGCCGAGTGGGGCGGACGCGGCGTCAGGGTGAACGCAGTCTGTCCCGGCTGGGTGAAGACGGAGATGGATGCGGAGGATCAGGCGGGTGGCGGTTACACGGACGCGGACATCGAGGGCCGCGTCCCGATGGGCCGCTTCGCCACGCCGGAGGATATCGCCGCAGCCGTGGCGTTTCTCGCCGATTCCGGGCAAAGCGGCTTCGTCAACGGGCACACGCTCTCGGTGGATGGTGGATGGTTCGCGGATGGCTCTTGGGAGAGCCTGCGGCGGGGGAAGCAAGCCCGCCGGTAGCCTCGCATACAAGGTTTCACCGGGCTTTTCAACGGTGTTTTCGCCTCCGCCGCGTCGTTAGAATTCACTGCATGATGGAGCATTCGACCCCATGCCTCCGACAGCGCGGCGCCCCGACGGTGGAGGACGTGTGGTTGCGGACCTGACGGCTGACGGTGTGGCGGCGCTCGCCCCCGACGCAAAGGTCGCCGCCGCCGGCAAGAAGCTGGGCGCTCCGAAGTCCTGGCAGAACCTCGGCTGCTCTTCCGAAGCCGCCCTGGCGACGCTGTGCGCGGGAGAGACGGAGAAGCTGGATCTCATCCGTACCCGCCTCGAAATAGGCGAGAAGCTAGGCGAAGTCCCCGCCTAAACCCCCACCGTCCCCCTCCAGCACGATCTCGAACGGCTGCAAAAACGCCTGCGCCTGAAGCCGTCAGCCGAGGAACGTAACCTCGACCTCGATCTGCGCGAAGATGGTGGAAGATCCCGAAG
>JACDAR010000167.1 GCA_013695335.1 Rubrobacter sp. | reverse complement strand
TTCGGCCATTCTTCAACGATTTCTAATGGAGGAGAGCTAATTTGGTGACCCCTATTGTGCGCCGCGAGCGGCATCCGTATGCCCGTTTGCAGACCACCGATTTTCAGTTGCCGGCTCTCGTGGAGATTCAGCTCCGTTCTTTCGAGAGGTTTTTAGAAGAGGGTATCCAGAGAACCCTCACAGAGATTTCACCTATAGAGGATTATACGGGTTCTTACGCCGTGGAGTTCGGGGAGGCATATTTCGAAGACCCCCCCGTTCCCATGGAAGAGTGCATGACCAAGGACAAGACGTACTCGGCTCCTTTGTTCGTGCGGGTGCGCTTCATAGTCAAGGAGACTGGCGAGCTGCGCGAGCAGGACGTGTTCATGGGCGACTTCCCGCTCATGACGAACTCGGGTACTTTCATCATCAACGGCACCGAGCGCGTAGTCGTGACGCAGCTAGTTCGTTCGCCCGGCGCATACGTAATGGAGCCGAAGGACCAGTCCAAGCAGGTTCTGACGGCGAGCCTGATGCCGGGACGCGGCTCGTGGCTTGAGTTCGAGGTCGAGAAGGGCAAGGCTTACGTTTCGGTCAGGATCGACCGCAAGCGCAAGCTGCCGGTCACCGTGCTTTTGAAGGCGCTGGGCATGGGCGGGCCAGAGGAGATCCTCTCCCGATTCGATGACTCGTGGCTGATACGCAACACACTGGAACAGGATTCCACCACCTCGCAGGACGACGCCTTGCTGGAAGTGTTCCGCCGCCAGCGTCCCGGCGAGCCTGTGAACGTGGAGAACGCGCAGAACCTGGTGCAGGGGCTGTTCTTCGATCCCAAGCGCTACGATCTGACCGAGGTCGGGCGCTACAAGGTCAACAAGAAGCTCCGCCTGGACGTGCCAATGGAGACCCATACTCTGACCATCGAGGACATCGAGGGTCTCTTGAAGCGGTTGCTGGGTGTCTCCGCCGAGGTCGCCGAGGAAGAGGAGTTCGGCCGGGTCAACTACGAGCGCATCCGGCACAAGCTCGACGAGTACGAGCACTTCGGCAACCGGCGTTTGCGTACCGTGGGCGAGCTGGTGAAGGAGGCGTTCCGCATCGGGATGTACCGCATGGAGCGGGTTGTCCGGGAGCGCATGACCACCCAGGATACCGATACCATCACGCCGCAGAGCGTGGTGAACACCAAGCCCGTGGCGAGCGCCATCAAGGAGTTCTTCGGATCCTCGCAGCTCTCGCAGTTCATGGACCAGACGAATACTCTGTCGGGACTCTCGCACAGGCGGCGTCTCAACGCGATGGGCGCGGGCGGTTTGAGCCGGGAGCGGGCGCCCATAGAGGTACGGGACGTGCATCCGACACACTATGGCCGGATGTGCCCCATCGAGACGCCGGAGGGTCCGAACATCGGGCTCATCGGGCAGCTCTCGACGTTTGCGAAGGTAGACAGCTACGGCTTCGTGCAGACGCCTTACCGCAAGGTCGTGGACGGCAAGTTGACCGAGGAGATCGAATATCTCTCGGCGGATGAGGAGGAAGAACTCACCATCGCCCAGGCCAACACGCCCGTGAATCTGGAGACTGGGGAGATCACCGAGGAGCAGGTTCTCGCCCGCAAGCGCGGTGGGGACGTGGCGACAGTCACGCCAGTGGAAGTCGACTACATGGACGTGGCGCCACTCCAGACGGTCTCCGTGGCGACGGCCCTGATCCCGTTCCTGGAACACGACGACGCCAACCGCGCTCTCATGGGCGCGAACATGCAGCGGCAGGCGGTGCCCCTGCTCCGGAGCGAGGCCCCATACGTCGGGACCGGCATGGAGTTCCGGGCGGCTGCTGACACCGGCGATGTGCTGCTGGCACGCAACGTCGGCAAGATCGAACGGGTTACGGCGGCCGGCATCACGATACGCAAGGATGACGGGTCGGCCGACGAGTATCCGCTGCGCAAGTTCGCCCGCTCCAACCAGGGCACCTGCGTCAACCAGCGTCCGCTCGTCAAAGAGGGCGAGTCCGTCGAAGCCGGGACCGTGCTTGCCGACGGGTCCTCCACCGACGAGGGCGAGCTGGCCCTCGGCAAGAACCTGTGTGTGGCGTTCATGCCGTGGGAGGGCTACAACTTCGAGGACGCCATCATCATCTCCGAGCGCATCGTCAAGGACGACGTGCTCACCTCCATCCATATCGAGGAGTACGAGGTCCAGGCCCGCGACACCAAGCTGGGACCCGAGGAGATCACGCGCGACATCCCGAACGCCTCCGACGACGTGCTCATGAACCTGGACTCCGACGGCATCATTCGCATCGGGGCCGAAGTCGGCTCAGGCGATGTGCTAGTCGGCAAGGTCACGCCGAAGGGTGAGTCCGAGCCGACGCCGGAGGAGAAGCTCCTGCGCGCGATCTTCGGCGAGAAGGCGCGTGAGGTGAAGGACTCTTCGCTCAAGGTCCCGCACGGCGAGGGCGGCGTCGTCATAGACGTCAAGCGGTTCAGCCGCGCGGACGGCGACGAACTTCAGCCAGGCGTCAACGAGCAGGTTCGTGTGTTCGTGGCGACGAAACGCAAGATCGCGGAGGGCGACAAGCTCGCCGGGCGTCATGGCAACAAGGGCGTTATCTCCAAGATCGTGCCGGAGGAGGACATGCCGTTCATGGAAGACGGGCGTCCGGTGGACGTGATCCTGTCCCCACTCGGCGTGCCTAGCCGTATGAACATCGGCCAGATTCTGGAGACCCACCTCGGGTGGGCCGCGAGCCGGGGTCTCGGCGAGAACGGCGGCGAGCCTACGTTCGTCTCCACGCCGGTATTCTCTGGCGCCGAGGTTAAGGATATCGACGAGGCCATCGAGAAGGTCCGCACCAACGGCGGGTCTGAGGTCGGGATGGGCCGAGGCGGCAAGGTGACGCTGTACGACGGGCGCACCGGTGAGGCTTTCGACGGCCGCATCACCGTCGGTTACATGTACATACTGAAGTTGCTGCACCTGGTGGACGACAAGATCCACGCCCGCTCCACGGGACCGTACTCGCTGGTCACCCAGCAGCCGCTCGGCGGCAAGGCGCAGTTCGGCGGGCAGCGTTTCGGCGAGATGGAGGTGTGGGCGCTCGAAGCCTACGGCGCGGCGCACACCCTGCAGGAACTTCTGACTATAAAGAGCGATGACCGCGTGGGACGGGTCAAGAGCTACGAGTCCATCGTGAAGGGCGAGAACATCCCGGAGCCAGGCGTTCCGGCGAGCTTCAAGGTCTTGCTCAAGGAGATGCAGTCACTCGGGCTCTCGGTCAAGCCTGTCTACAACGCCGAGGCCGCGAGTGACGAACCGACGGATCGCAGGGACTGGGACGAGGCTGCGCGGGCGCTGGGGATCAACCTCAGCCGCGAAGAGCCCACGGGCAACCTGGACGAGACACCGGACGTCTTTAGAGGGGGTATGTAAGGTTGCAGGGACTAGAGCGTGACATAGACATAAACAAGCTGGAGAAGATCTCCATCGGCCTCGCTTCGGCCGAGGAGATCCGTGAATGGTCCCGGGGCGAGGTCACCAAGCCCGAGACCATCAATTACCGTACCCTCCGTCCCGAGAAGGACGGCCTCTTCGACGAGCGCATCTTCGGCCCTTCGAAGGACTGGGAGTGCTACTGCGGCAAGTACAAGCGCATCCGCTTCAAGGGCATCATCTGTGAGCGGTGCGGTGTCGAGGTGACGCGGGCCCGCGTTCGCCGCGACCGGATGGGCCACATAGAGCTGGCCTCCCCGATAGCGCACGTGTGGTTCGTGAAAGGCGTGCCGAGCCGGATGGGCTACCTGCTGGATATCAGCCCGAAGGATCTCGACCGCGTGCTCTACTTCGCCTCCTCCATCGTCACGTGGGTCGACCGCGAGGAGCGGGCCAACGACATCGACTCTTTGCGCGAGCAGGTGGAGGCTAAGATCCGCCAGCTCGAAGAGGAGCGGGACGAGGAGATCTCGGCTACCCAGGCGCTGCGCACCAAGCGCGAGAGCGTCATCAAGGGCGAGAGTTCCCCTGACGAGCTGACCGAGGAGTACGCCGAGGTCGAAGAAGAGGAGCGCGAGGCGACGATCCAGAAGGTGTACAAGGAGGCCGAGGAGTCGGTCGATGACATCCGCACCTCCATGCAGGAGCAGATCGAACTAGTTCGCCGCTCCTGGGAGGAGTTCCAGACGCTGGAGCCGCGTCAGATCGTGGACGACGAGGAACTCTTCCGCGAGATGAAGGACCGCTTCGGCGATGAGTACGGCTTCGGCGTGTACTTCAGGGGCGGCATGGGCGCGGAGGCCGTCAGGGACCTCATAGTTCAGGTGGATCTTACGGAAGAGGCGGCAGAACTGCGCGACATGGTCAGCAACTCCAAGGGCCAGAAGCGCCAGAAGGCCATCAAGCGCCTCAAGGTAGTTGACGCCTTCCGCACCAGCACCAACAACCCTTCGTGGATGATCATGGACTCCGTCCCGGTCCTGCCGCCGGACCTGCGTCCGATGGTTCAGCTCGATGGCGGACGCTTCGCCACGTCTGACCTGAACGACCTTTATAGAAGGGTCATCAACCGCAACAACAGGTTGCGGCGTCTGCTCGACCTGGGCGCGCCTGACGTGATCGTGAACAACGAGAAGCGGATGCTCCAGGAGGCCGTGGACGCCCTCTTCGATAACGGAAGAAGGGGCCGTGCCGTAACCGGAGCGGGCAACCGGGCTCTGAAGTCCCTGAGCGACATGCTCAAGGGCAAGCAGGGGCGGTTCCGCCAGAACCTGCTCGGTAAGCGCGTGGACTACTCCGGTCGGTCGGTAATCGTGGTCGGCCCGGGGCTCCAGATGCATCAGTGCGGATTGCCGCGCCTGATGGCGGTCGAGCTCTTCAAGCCGTTCGTGATGAAGGTGCTCGTGGACCGGGCGCTCGCGCCGAACATCCGTAGCGCCAAGCAGATGGTCGAGCGGCTGCGTCCCGAGGTATGGGACGTGCTGGAGGACGTGATCAAGGAGCACCCCGTGCTCCTGAACCGCGCCCCGACGCTGCACCGCCTCGGCATCCAGGCTTTCGAGCCGGTGCTCGTGGAGGGCAAGGCCATACAGGTTCACCCGCTGGTGTGCGCGGCGTTCAATGCGGACTTTGACGGCGACCAGATGGCCGTTCACGTGCCGCTCTCGCCCGAGGCGCAGGCCGAGGCGCGCATCCTGATGCTCTCGACCCAGAATATCCTGTTGCCGGCGAACGGGTTCCCGATCGCGGTTCCCTCGCAGGACATGGTGCTCGGGCTTTACTACATCACCTACGCCGGGGCGGATTTCGAGGACCAGGACGTGAAGGCGTTCATCTCTTCTTACGACGAGGCCGAGGCCGCGTACAAGGAAGGGTCGCTCAAGATCCACGACAAGGTCATCAGTCGCCGAAACGGTGAGCGGATGGTGACAACGCTCGGGCGCGTCATCTTCAACGAGAACGTGGAGCAGACGTTGAGGGAGTACCTCGGCGATTCGTATGACCCGTCGAGCTACAACTACATCAACCACCTGCTCAAGAAGGGTGAGATCAAGAGCCTCGTCTCCGAGTACGTCAACGCGTACCCGACCGAGCTGGTGAGCCAGCTTCTCGATACGCTCAAGAAGATAGGCTTCCACACGGCGACGCGGGCCGGTATCTCCGTTGGCAAGAACGACATAGTCGTGCCCGAGCAGAAGGAAGAAATTCTGGAGCGCTACCAGGGCGAGGTCGACGAGATCGAAGACCAGTGGGACCAGGGCTTCATCTCGGACGACGAGCGGCTGGAGCGGGTCATCGGCCTGTGGACCCAGGCCAAGAACGAGGTCGAGCAGGCTATGAAGGACAACCTCTGGGAACTGAATCCCATCACCATGATGGCGGACTCTGGCGCCAGGGGTAACTACAACAACTTCACCCAGCTCGCAGGCATGCGCGGCCTTATGACCAACACGAAGGGTGAGATCATCGACGAGCCCGTGAAGAGTAACTTCATGGAGGGTCTCTCGGTGCTCGAATACTTCACCTCGACCCACGGCGCCAGGAAGGGCCAAGCCGACACCGCGCTTCGTACTGCGGACTCTGGCTACCTGACCCGCCGCCTCGTTGACGTGTCGCAGGACGTGGTAGTCAACAGCGAGGACTGCGGCTCCGAGGGGTACGTGGACATTCCTCTGTACCTCGACGGAGGCAGGGGCGACGCCAACGATTCCATCGCGGCCCGCTTCCTTGCGCGCGACCTCGTCAACCCGGAGACCGGGGAGGTCGTGGCCGCCCGCGGCACCGACATCACGCCGAAGGTCATGCACGGCTGGCGCGAGGAGCTGCCGAGGGAGACGATGGTCTCGGTGAGGACACCGGCCAAGTGCGAAAATGCCCACGGCGTCTGCCAGACGTGCTATGGGCGCGCGCTCTCGACCTATCGTCCAGTTGATGTGGGCGAGGCAGTCGGCATCATCGCTGCCCAGTCCATCGGTGAGCCGGGAACCCAGCTCACCATGCGTACTTTCCACACTGGTGGTATCGCAGGCGAGGACATCACAGCCGGTCTGCCGAGGGTGGTCGAGCTTTTCGAAGCCAGGCACCCGAAGGCGGAGGCGACCATCGCTGATATAGATGGCGTGGTGAGCCTGGAAGAGACCGAGTCAGACCGTATGATCAAGGTCGTGTTGACATCCTCAGATGGTGAGGAGAAATCCTACACTGTCGAGCGTCAGCTCCTGAAGCCCGAGTTCGTAGAGGGCGCTGAGGTGACGGCGAACACCCCGATCACCGACGGGTCCATCTACCCGCATCAGGTGCTCGAGAACGACCTGCGCTACGATCGCGGCACCACGGCGACCGAGCGTTACCTGGTCGCTGAGGTTCAGAAGGTCTACCGGGCCCAGGGTGTGGATATCCACGATAAGCACATCGAGGTCATAGTCAGGCAGATGCTCCGCAAGGTGGTTATCGACGATCCGGGTGACACCACCCTGATCCCCGAGCAGATAGCTGACAAGTTCACCGTGCGGGCCGAGAACGAGCGCATCGAGGAGGAGGGCGGCGCACCAGCCACCTACCACACCATCCTCATGGGCATAACCAAGGCCTCGCTCGCCACCGAAAGCTTCCTCTCCGCCGCCTCCTTCCAGGAGACCGCCCGCGTCCTCACAGACGCGGCCATCGAGGGCAAGGTGGACAACCTCGCTGGACTGAAGGAGAACGTTATCATCGGCAAGCTGATCCCGGCCGCCACGGGCCTGCCGCAGTACAGGCAGCTCTCCGTGAAAGTCGAGGGATACAACGCCCAGGAGACTGACGAGCTTGACATAGCGGCTTCCTGAGCCTAAAATATCGCGCTGCGGTTACGAATCGTTACCAATGGGTAACAGAGAATTCGTGCCGCGGCGCGTGATCTTGTAAACCCCTTCGTATTGTAGAGAGAGAGGCGCGGGCATGCCCACGACCAACCAACTCGTGCGCAAAGAGCGTAGTCTGAGGAAAGAGAAGTCGGCGACGCCGGCCCTTCAGGGCTCGCCGCAGCGTCGTGGTGTGTGTACCCGTGTCTCCACCACGACCCCGAAGAAGCCGAACTCGGCGCTTCGCAAGATAGCGAGGGTCAGGCTGGTGAACGGCCACGAGATCACTGCATACGTCCCTGGTGAGGGGCACAACCTGCAGGAGCACTCCGTGGTGCTGGTGCGTGGCGGCCGGGTGAAGGACCTGCCTGGCGTCCGTTACAAGGTGGTCCGTGGTACGCTCGATACGTTGGGCGTCAACGACCGCAAGCAGGGCCGTTCCAAGTACGGAACGAAGAAGTCATAGAAGAGTTTTAGGAGGTAACGGGAGAGATGCCGCGCCGAGCCGCGCCACCGAAGAAGAAGATAGAGCCGGACTCCGTCTACGGGAGCGTGCTCGTGCAGCAGGTGATCAACAAGATCATGCTCGACGGCAAGAAGAGCGTCGCCGAGAAGATCGTCTACGACGCGCTTTCCTACGTGGAGGAGCGCACCGGGGCGAGCCCGGTTACCGTTCTGAACAACGCGCTGGACAACGTGAAGCCGCGCCTCGAAGTCCGCAGCCGCCGGGTTGGTGGCGCGACCTATCAGGTGCCGGTCGAGGTGATCCCACGCCGGGCCAACACCCTGGCCCTCCGATGGTTGATCGGTTTCGCCAGGGCGCGCCGCGAGAAGACGATGGGCCGACGGCTGGCCGGCGAGTTGCTCGACGCCAAGGACAACACGGGGTCGAGCGTGAAGCGCAAAGAAGACACCCACCGGATGGCAGAGGCCAACCGGGCGTTCGCACACTACAGGTGGTGACGAGGTAGGAGATGGCTGTACAGGTATCCAAAAAGACACCGCTGAGGCGGGTAAGAAACATCGGCATCATGGCCCACATCGATGCCGGAAAGACGACGACCACGGAGCGCATCCTGCTCTATACCGGCCTCACCCACAAACTGGGTGAGGTCCACGACGGCAACGCCGTGATGGACTGGATGAGCCAGGAGCGCGAGCGCGGCATCACCATCACCTCCGCCGCGACCACCGTTTTCTGGGGCGGCATAGAAGGCTCCACCAAGAACGGCAAGAGCAACGAACGGGAGGGCGTTCATAGCCGCATACCCGAACAGCATCGCATCAACATTATAGACACGCCCGGACACGTGGACTTCACGGTTGAGGTGGAGCGCAGCCTGCGGGTGCTGGACGGTTCGATCGCGCTGTTCGACTCGGTTGCTGGTGTGGAGCCGCAGTCCGAGACCGTGTGGCGTCAGGCTGACAAGTACGGGGTACCCCGGATCGCCTTCGTCAACAAGATGGACCGCATCGGGGCGGACTTCTACAAGGCCGTCGGCACGATGGTCGACCGGCTGAACGCCAACGCCGTGCCGGTGCAGTTGCCCATCGGCGCCG
>JACDAR010000120.1 GCA_013695335.1 Rubrobacter sp. | reverse complement strand
AGGATGACGATGACTACCAGACCGACGATCCCGCCCGGTATCCCTCTCATGCGCCAACCTCCCTTGTTAGATAAGCCGCGAGAGCAGCAATATTGCGACTATCACCAGGATAATCACCACCAGAATGTACACCAGGTTACCCGACCTCAATGTCCTCACCTCCCCGTGATTTCGCTCGTTTGTCCTCCTTAGACACGCTTTGTACCCCCGACGATACACCCGAGAAACAAAAAGACGGCGCCCCCGCAAGGGAGCGCCGCCTGGAAGAGTCTCTGTCGAGACTCTTTACATCATGCCGCCCATGCCACCGCCGGGCATAGCGGGCGCGTCCTCCTCGGGCTCGGCCACCACGACCTCGGTCGTGACTATGAGGCTGCCGATGGAAGCCGCGTTCTGCAACGCGCTCCGGGTGACCATGGCCGGGTCTATGATTCCGGCCTGAACGAGGTCCTCGTACTCGCCGCTGAGGGCGTTGAAGCCGAAGGCGCCGCCCTGATTCCTGACCTTGTCAACGACTATGGAGCCGTCGGAACCGGCGTTGGAAGCTATCTGGCGGATAGGCTCCTCGAGCGCCCGGTGCACGATGGTCGCGCCGGTGCGCTCGTCGCCCGAGAGCGAGTCGAGCAGGTCGGTGACGGGCTGCTGCGCGTGCAGCAGGGCCACACCACCGCCCGGAACGATGCCCTCTTCGAGGGCGGCGCGGGTCGCGGAGAGGGCGTCCTCAACACGATGCTTGCGTTCCTTGAGTTCCGTCTCGGTAGCGGCGCCCACCTTGATGACGGCAACGCCGCCGGCGAGCTTGGCGAGACGCTCCTGCAGCTTCTCACGGTCGAAGTCCGAGTCGGTGGACTCGAGCTCGGAGCGGATCTGGTTGATGCGCCCCGTAATGCGCTCGGTGTCGCCCGCGCCGTCAACGATGACGGTGTCGTCCTTGGTGATGACGACCCTGCGGGCCCGCCCCAACTGGTTGAGCTGGGTGTTCTCCAGCTTGAGACCCAGTTCCTCGGTGATGACCTCGCCGCCGGTGAGGGTTGCGATGTCCTCCATCATCCGCTTGCGCCGGTCGCCGAAGCCAGGGGCCTTGACCGCCGCCGCGTTGAACGTGCCGCGCAGCTTGTTGACGATCAGGGTGGCAAGAGCCTCGCCCTCCACGTCCTCGGAGATGATGAGGAGCGGACGGTTGGACTGCATCACCTGGTTCAGAAGCGGCAGAACGTCCTGGACGTTGCCGATCTTCTGGTTGGCGATGAGGATGTACGGGTCGTCGAGCGACGCCTCCATCCTCTCCTGGTCCGTGACGAAGTACGGCGAGAGATAGCCCTTATCGAACTGCATGCCCTCGGTGAACTCGAGCTCCAGCCCGAAGGTCTGGCCCTCCTCGACGTTCACCACCCCATCCTTGCCGACCTTGTCGATGGCGTCGGCGATGACGTTGCCGATATCTTCCGAACGAGCCGAGATGGCTCCGACGCGCGAGATCTCATCGCGGCCCGAGATCTCCGTGGCCTGGCCCTGGATGGCCTCCACGGCGGCGGTAACTGCCTTGTCCACTCCGGCCCGCAGGATCACGGGGTTCGCACCGGCCGCAACGTTCTTGAGGCCCTCGCGCACGATGACCTGCGCCAGAACGGTGGCGGTGGTGGTCCCGTCGCCAGCGACGTCGTTGGTCTTGGTTGCTACTTCCTTGACTAGCTGAGCGCCCTGGTTCTCGAAGATGTCCTCGAGCTCGATCTCCCTGGCAATCGTCACGCCGTCGTTGGTGATGGTCGGCGAACCGAACTTCTTGTCCAACACGACGTACTGGCCCTTGGGACCTAGCGTCACCTTGACCGCGTCGGCGAGCTTGTTTACCCCGCCTTCCAGCGCCCGGCGTGCCTCGCTGTCGAACTTCAACTCTTTATGCGCCACCTGAGTCCTCCTTTGTTAGACTACACAGGTCTTTGCGGGGAGCCCCGCTCTTCGGCACTCTGGCGTTTAGAGTGCCAATGTCGAGAGTATATTCCTGGAAGCGCTACAATTCAAACCATGGACCGCATAAAAATACCAGGGACCATCCCGGATAGGATCCCCAGCCTTAGCCGCATCCCGAAGGAACTCGGGCGCGGGGAACGGGACTGCGAACGTTGCGGGGCAAGGACCGAACACATCATCTACCGCGTCCCGAAGAAGATGATCTTCTTCTACGTCAAGAACCACGCGGATAACGTCCACGCGACCTGCTCGACGTGTGCAAGGAGCATCGTTCTCGATGGCGAGGAGCGGGAACGCGCCCTCTCAGGGGCGCACGCTTCCTAGACGCTGCGGGCGTTCAGGCCAAGATAGTCCGGGAACGGGATGATCGGAGAACGGGCCGCGGCGGCCCCAATCATGGCGGCATTATCCGTACACAACTCTGGTGACGGCACGACGAGCCGCAGCCCCAACTTCTCGCATTCTTCCCCGATCCTGTGGCGCAGCAGGCCGTTTGCGGCAACACCACCGACCACGACGAGCGTCGGGGATTCGTGGATGTCGGCGGCGCGCAGCATCTTGCGGGAGAGCGCCTCGACGACCGCGGACTCGTAGCTCGCGGCAAGGTGCTGAAGGTTCTCGTGTGTTCCTTCTTCACCGAGCGACTTCAGCTTGTACAGCAGGCTCGTCTTCAGGCCGGAGAAGCTGAAATCCAGGTTGTCTCTACCTTTGAGGGCGACAGGGAAATCGTAGCGTTTGGGGTCTCCTTCTTTCGCGGACTTCGAGATCTCGGGTCCGCCAGGGAACCCGAGGCCGAGCATCCTTGCGCCCTTGTCGAGGGCCTCGCCAGCGGCGTCGTCCAGGGTTTCGCCGAGGAGGTTCATCCGGCCGTCTGCGTCGACAGAGTAGAGGGCTGTGTGTCCGCCGGAGGCGATCAGGGCCACGAAAGGCGGCTCCAACTTTGGGTCAGCCAGATACGCCGAGGCGACGTGACCTTTGAGATGGTTGACGGGCACGAGCGGAAGTTCTCTGGAATAGGCGAGTCCCTTCGCGGCGGCGACGCCCACGAGGAGAGCCCCGATCAAACCTGGCCGCACCGTCACAGCGACTTGCGTCACGTCATCGAGGGCGACGCTCGCCTCGGTCAGGGACGCTTCGATCACGCCGTCTATCCTTTCGAGGTGGGCGCGGGAGGCAACTTCGGGGACGACACCGCCGTAGCGCGCGTGCTCCGTCTGGGTGTGGACGACGTTCGAGAGCGCGCGTCGTCCGTCTGGCTGGACGACGGCGGCGCACGTATCGTCGCAGGAGGTTTCGATGGCGAGGATCATTTAGCAGCCAGCTTTCAGCAATCAGCTTTCAGCTTCTTTTCGGTGGTCAATGGACCTCAATTCTATCTCGCATCGCTAACATACTGCCGCCCCGAATGCTCGTGTAGGCTTGGGGGATGGAGATGTTCCTCGAAACCGAACGGCTGATCCTACGCCGCTTCCCCGAAGAGGACATGGACAACCACTTCGAGCTAGATAGTGATCCCGAAGTCATGCGCTATCTCACGGGCGGCAAACAGACGCCTCGAGCGGTGATCCGGGACGAAGTTCTGCCAGGTTTCCTCCGCGACTACGAAAGATTCGACGGGCTCGGTACGTGGGCTGTTGTCGAGAAATCTACGGGAGATTTCCTGGGATGGTTCGGGCTCCGGCCTTCGAAAGATGACCGTGGAGAGGTGGAACTCGGCCACAGGCTGCGACGCTCCGCGTGGGGCAAAGGCTACGCCACGGAGGGTTCGCGGACCTTGATCCAAAAGGGCTTCACCGAGCTCGACGTGCAGCGCGTGTTCGCGCAGACGATGGCGGTCAACCTGTCTTCCCGGCGGGTCATGGAGAAATCCGGCCTGACGTTCGTTCGCACGTTCCACCTCGAATGGGATGAACCCGTCGCGGGAGCGGGGCATGGGGAGGTCGAGTACGCGCTGACACGGGCCGACTGGGAGCGCCGGAAGGAACACAGAACAGGAACCTGATCTGGATAGGAAGGGCTATACTCAAGGTATGCGGATGTTCTCACTCCTGTTCGCGTTGATCGCGCTGGTGATGCTGGCGATGTTCTTCATATACCTGATCCGGGGTCCGGTGGACCCCCTGATCGCGGGCGGCCTCTTCGTCAGCTTCCTGGCGTGCGTGGTCCCTACCCTCCTGCTGCTGAAACCTTTCGAGAGCCCGGAACACCTCAGGCGACGCAGGGAGAAATCCAGGCAGGAACGGCGGCGCAGACGGGAATCTTCGGACTAGCCTCCGAACTTCCGGGACATGAGTAGGGCGTCCTCGTCACCATAATATCGGCGCCTGACTCCGACCTCCGAGAAGCCCAGTGAATGGTAGAGAGAGCGGGCCGCGACGTTGCTCGGGCGCACTTCCAGGAAGGCGGTACGAACGTTCCGTGCCCTGGCGAACGCGCCTTCGACGAGGGCGCGGGCGTAGCCCCGGCGGCGGTGCTCGGGGCGGACGGCGAGCGTCGTGATATGAAGCTCGTCGGCGACCAGCTTGACCGCGATGTGCCCGGCCATAACGCCGCCTTCTTCAAGCACCAGGAGCAGCCCGAGCGGGCTACGCAACTCCTCGCGCCAGCCAGCCTCGCCCCACGGACGCGGCAGGCAGAGGGCGTCAGTCTCCATTACCGATGGAAGATCCCGCATCTCCATATGCCGCAGGACGAACTCCCCAACTCTCTCCTTCTCCGGTTCTGTCAAGGGCGGCTCCAGGGGTTGAGATCCCGGCGCACCTCCGCGTCTGGCTGGCGAACGTAGATCGGCGCGAGATCCCCGGCCTCCACGACCGAGAGATCCGCTGACATGACGTGCCCCGCCGCCGTGACCCTGTGCAGCGGCGAATCGTCCGGGGGAATGAGGCCGAGATGGGAGATCCTATCCCGATAACGTACAGCCCCGTCGCCAACTATGAACGGCCCGCCCTCCACGGAGAGTTCTTCAGGTTTCACACAGAATATCTCCCCCTCTCCGGCATGGGAGAACCGCTGGGCGAAGACTTCGCCCCGCTTCGCGTCGAGGACGGCGAGCACGTCAGGAGTGACGGTGAGCGCCGGGGCTGCGAGCGCGGCCAGGGTAGAGTTTCTGGCGAGGGATGCCCCGGTCCCTAGCGCGATGGCCCTGGCTGTGGAGACTGCGATGCGGATGCCTGTAAACGTGCCTGGTCCGACGCCAGCCAACACTCGTTCCACGGCGCCCAGTTCCTCACCAGCGAAGTTCAGGGCCGCGTGGATGGATGGAAGCAACGCCCCAGACGCACCTCGGGCTGTGACGGAGATCTCGGCCAGAATCTCGCGCTGCCCGTCTTCCGCGCGGGCGACCGCGATGGTGATGACCGGGGTCGAGGCGTCGAGGGCCAGGATCAGCATGGTTCGAGGCGTTCCGCGACTGGTCCTTCCAGGCTCACCCTGCGGGTCTCGGGTGTCTGGTGAGAGAGGCTGATGACCGTGGGATTTTCGAGCAGCCCGAGTGCCGGTTCGGCCCACTCCACGAACGTCACGGCGCTGGGGTCGAGGTAGTCGTCGAGTTCCAGAACGTCTCCGGCTTCGATCCCCTGCAGCCGGTACAGATCCAGATGGTTCACCGCGACCCGGCTGCCATCAACGATGCATTCGTAGCTGCGGGCTAGCTGGTAGGTCGGGCTCGTCACCCTCTCGGCTATGCCAAGCGAGCGCGCCGCGGCCCGCACGAAGGTTGTCTTGCCAGTTCCGACCTCGCCGGAGAGTACGATCACGTCTCCCGGTTTCAGGGTGCGCGAGATCCTGGCCGCCAGATTTTCCAGGTCTTCCTGGTTCAGATACTCCCACACCACTGCGGGTTCCGCCCCGGCTACCAGAGGCCCGGCTGGAGTGGTTCGCGCTCCGCTCCGGCGCGGCCGGGGGCGCGGGGGACGTTCATGGTCTCGTAGGTGGAAGGACGGTCTGTCTCCATCAGTTCAGGCAGTCGGGAGAAGTCCGAGATCAGGAACGCCCGGTCCGCCGGTGTGTAGAGCGCCCTGGAAAAATCGAGCGTCGGCAGGACGTATCTCCCATCCAGCGGCACGGCCCTTCCCCGAATACGGGAGACCGCCTCCTTGCGCCCAGTGAGAACCCGGCTCGCCATATCCCCCATCGCAACCACCACCTTCGGGTCAACGGCGGCGAGTTGGGCGAGCAAGTACGGTCGGCACGCGCTGACCTCGGAAGGCTTCGGAGAGCGGGGCGGAGACTCGGGGGGACGACACTTGACGAGGGTGGTGAGGTAGACCGCATCACGTCCCAGGTTGGCGGAAGACAGCAGCCGGTCCAGGAGCATCCCGGACGCGCCCCCGAACGGTTTGCCGTCGCGGTCCTCGTTGAAACCTGGAGCCTCGCCCACTATGAAGAGTTCAGCGTTCAGGGGTCCGTCGCCGAACACCACGCGGGTCCGGCTGTGGCACAGGCCGCACTTCGCGCAGGCGAGGGCCTCTTTCTGGGCCTCAGCGAAATCCATCGAAATTAGTACACCTCGCTCTCTGGGAGTATGGCACCGAGTATCAGGTAGATCACGGGTATAAGCCACCCCGGCCCTGGCAGGAAGATCGTCCCAAGAACGGCGAGAATCCGCACCACGTTCGAACTCCACCCGAAGTGGAGGGCAAGCCCACCGCACACGCCCAGGATTATGCGGTCCCTCTTCGTCCGTTTTATGTTCATACCTAACCTCCGTCGCCGTTGAGGCTGAAGCTTTCGAGCCAGATGAGAACTAGGCGCCAGCCCGGTCAATTTACCGCTTGCGGCGGGCCTTCTTGCGGCTGGTGTTGGGGTTGCGCTGTCCTTTCAGCGTGCCCTCCGGGACTTCGCCGTTGGTTTCCGCCTGGCGTTTGCTGGATTTGCCCTTCTGCGCGTTGAGTTGCTCGACGCGCTGGGTGCGGCGTTTCTCGGTGACGGCGAAGATGAAGGCGAACAGGAAGAAGAACATTATGGCGTTGATGATCAGGCTCGGAACCTGCTCGCGGGTCATGGCGAGAAAGCTGTCGGGGGCCGCCACGCTCATGACGTAGACGAGGCCGAGCCATATCGCGACGAATATAGCTGCCCGCTTGAAAGCGGGTGCCCAGTTAAGATCCTTGAACATTCAGGTAGCTCCTCTCGACTCTCCGGGGGTTCACCCCTGTCGTTACCTCGTAGTTTATAGTGTCGGCCCACCCGCCGACCTCTTCGGCGAGGACTTTCTCTTCACCCTGCGCCCCGATCAGGACAACCTCGTTCCCCACCTCCACCGCCGCATCCACCCCGAACACGCAGGCATCCATCGTAACGCGCCCGAGAAGCGACCGCCGTCGGCCCCGGATGAGTGCCTCCGCCTTCCCCGTGAGGGCGCGACGATACCCCTCAGCGTAACCCACCGGCACCGTCGCGGCGAACATCGGCTCAGGAGCCCGGAACGTCAGCCCGTATGAGACCCCATCGCCGGGTTTCAGCCGCCGTACATCAGCAACGTAGCTCTTGAGCGTCATGGCTGGACGCAGATCCTCGTCCGAAGGGTCTCCCCCATCACCGACTGGATGCAATCCATAAAGGGCGATGCCGGGGCGCACGAGATCGTAGCGGGCGCTGGGATGCCAGAGCGTGGCAGCCGAGTTGGAAGCGTGGACCGTGACACCCCCGAACGGGTGGGCAGCAAGTACTTCGTCGAAAACCTCGATCTGGCGTCGGGTAGCATCAGGGTCCGAATCGGCTGAGGCAAAGTGCGTGTACACGCCGGTGAGCTGGCGACCGAGGATCTTACGCGCTTGCCCCACTTCGTCCGGCCCAACGCCCCAGCGGTTCATGCCGGTGTTCACCTTCAGGTGTGCTTTCAGGCCGGGATGGTCGGCTATGTTCCTGGCGCTGGAGATGGAATGGGCGGTCACGGTGAGGCGGTGTTCCTCCGCGAGCGGGAGGTGATCCGGCAGCAGGTCTGTGAAGACCAGGATCTGGACTTCGACGCCGCCACTCCTCAGTTCCGCGCCCTCATCGACAGTGACGACGGCGAGCGAATCCGCCCCGGCTTCCAGCGCGGCACGGGAGACGGGGAGAGCGCCGTGCCCGTATGCGTCGGCCTTGACCACGGCCATCAGGCGGGCGCCGGAGGCCCGTCGTTTGAGGATACGGACGTTGTGGCGCACGGCGCCGAGGTCTATCTCGGCCCACGTGCGGCCGGGGGCGCGGACGCCTGTGACGCTGCCTTCCACCCCTGGGTTACTGGCGGGGGTTGAGAATGTGGAGGGTAAGGATGTCCATGCGGGTGATCACACCCCGCAGCCGCCCGTCTTCGACGACTGGCAGGAGCTTGAACCTGCCTTCGGCCATGATGGTCGCGGCCTCGGAGAGGGAGGTGTCTGGGGAGATGGTGGTTGGGTGTTTGGTCATGACCTCGCCGACGGTCACGCCAGCGCTTTTCAGTACTTCGTCGCGGTACTCGTCCCAACTGCCGAGTGGGATCATGCCGCCAAGAAGATCCAGGAAGCCAGGCGCTTTGATCTCGGCGTCTTGGAAGATGAGATCTCCCTCCGTAACGATGCCTGTGAGCTGATCTCCTTCAACCACGGGAGCGCCCGAGATTCTGGCCTCCGTGAGCAGCTTGATGACTTCCTCGATCGTATCGTCAGGCCCTAGCGTGGGCCAGTCCTCGTGCGCGACCTCGCCGACCTTCAACTCCCTGATGTCCTGGTTCTCCACTTCCGCCCCCGACTCTAGAATTTCTACCGCGTCCTCCGCTCCCGGATACTACCCCAGACGCACGGAGCTGGCCCTCACAACAACTCGCCAACGGCCAGCGGGAGGTAAGGGAGCAGGTCGGTTGCCACCATGCTCTCCCCAGGCCATCCAGTCTCTTTCAGCCACAACTCAGCGGCCCGCCCGTGGACCCAGGCTCCGGCGCGGGCCGCGTCGTAAGCGTTCATGCCGCGCGAGAGGAGGGCCCCGATCACACCGGTCAGCACGTCCCCAGTCCCCGCCGTGGCGAGCGCGACGCTACCCGTTGAGTTGACCGCAGCCCTCTCGCCCTCGACCACCAGCGTGTCCGAGCCCTTGAGCAACACGCAGCAACCATGCTCCCCGGCTGCCCGACGCGCGGAATCGAGCCGGTGCGCGGAGACATCCTTCGCCCCGCTTCCGAGCAGCAGTCCCAACTCCCCGGCGTGCGGCGTAATGACGGTCGACGCTTCCCTTTCCGCGAGGGCCTGGGATTCCGTGAGCACGGTAACGGCGTCGGCGTCGAGGAGAACAGGGACTTCGGCCTCGCGCAGAATGCCTTCGACCAGGCGCAGGCTCTCTTCGCTGGTTCCGATCCCAGGCCCGACCGCGATCGCGGTCGCGCGGTCGGCGTGATCCAGGATCTGTCCCAGCGCCCCCGAGGT
>JACDAR010000114.1 GCA_013695335.1 Rubrobacter sp. | reverse complement strand
ACACGCTCTAGCTACTATCTATCCAGCACCACGTCCGAAAGCGGGCTGCCGATGCAGATGAGGCGCCAGCCTTGCTCCAGGTCATCGTCGTCCAGTGCAACAGCGAGGTCCTGGTCCATCTCACCTTCGAGGCACTTCACAATACAGGTCGTGCAGGTGCCGCTGCGGCAATCGTAGGGGAGACGCAAGCCCGCGTTCTCGGCTTGTTCGAGGATATACTCGTCCTCGGCGCAATCTATGGTTAAGCCCCTGCGCCGAAAGGTTACCTTGTGGGTCTTCGCCATGTCTCTCCTATTGGCCGTTGTGTATCCTGGATTGTTCTAGCATACGGAGTAACCTGAGTTGCCCCCTAAAGGCCTTGAATCGAGAAGGCCGAAAGGAAGCAAACAACCTTCAACTCAAAGCCCTTTGACGTAACCGCCTGGATCTTCCTCGAAAATAACGCACGCAGCCCGCTTTGCAGACCGTCTCTATGTACTGTCGCACGGGCTTGGCCAAATACTCCGTGGATGCCCAGTGTGGCCGCTAAGATCACTTCTTCCTCTGAGAGAGGAGCTTCACTCCAACCCCTTCGAGCAGAGCCTCGTACTGGTAGTCGATGTAGCCTTTGTCAGCATGGATCGTCGCTCCCTCGGGCAGATCCAGATCCAACTCCCCGAACACCTTTACATCCGCCTCGTGAGAAGCAGCCGCCAGGGTGAACTCCACCGGCTCGACCGTCCCTGTGATGAGAAGATATAGTCGCAACCCGTAGAAATAAGCGTCGTTTGCTCGCCACGTAGCCGCGAAAAGCCTCCCCATGCTCCTCGCGCGGGGATAAATCCGGCTCCGCTTGATGCGGATGTTGTCGCACACCGGGATGGGCAGGGAGTCCATCATGTAGGTTTGGTCGGGATGGGATTGTTTGAACGCTTCCTCCAGAAGATCGAGGAGCGCCCGCCAGAGGTGAGGGTTCATGGCGTGAAGCCTGCGGTCGAAGCGACTCTTTGAGATCGTTTTGTTGATGTAGCCGTACTCATCCAAAAATGAGCGAGTCGCCTCGATGTTGCCAGAGAAGAAGGCAGCCGCGATAAGGGCTGAGCACACAACCTCAGAGGTAGTAGGTGGTGGTTATGGTATCTTCCAAAGTGTCCTCTCGATCCAGAGAAGGTTTTGGGCGGCCTCCGGATCGGGAGGATAGCTTTGTAGCTTTGCAATCGCATAAAAGGGAGATGCTCATATGGATCGGAATGCATTTCCGGTCGTGTTCGATGGCCACAACGACGTACTGCTAAGGCTCGGTGGGCCGGATGGGGGCGGACCCGGCGCGTTCTTCGAACGCAATGAGAAGGGACACCTGGATCTCCCGCGGGCAAAGGATGGCGGCTTCGGGGGAGGCTTCTTTGCGGTATGGATACCCTCGCCCAAAGTACCCGTGTCCAGCCGCACACCAAACGGCCTTCCGCCCGCGCTCGATGCAGCATTCGCGCTGCGCCAGACGATGGCCGATGCCGCCACTCTGTTCAGGATCGAGGGCCTCTCTGAAGGGAAGTTCCGGATAGTCCGCACGGTAGCCGAAATACAGCGCTGCATGGAGAACGAAGTAATGGCTGCGGTGCTTCACCTGGAAGGCGCAGACGCCATCGACACCGACCTCGATGCGCTTCACGTTCTCCACCGGGCTGGACTGCGCTCGCTGGGGCCCGTCTGGGGTCGGCCCAATTCCTTCGCCGAGGGTGTCGCGGTGCATTTTCAACGCTCGCCCGATACGGGACCGGGGCTCACCGACGCAGGCAGGGAGTTGGTTCGCGCCTGCAATGAGCTTGGCATAATGATCGACGTTTCCCACCTCAACGAGCGAGGCTTCTGGGACGTGGCGGATCTCACGGATGCCCCACTCGTCGCCACCCACTCAAACGCTTACGCCATGTGCGCTTCCACCCGAAACCTCACGGACCCTCAGATCGACGCCATAGTGGCCTCTGACGGGATGATCGGGCTCAACTTCGCCGTCAACTTCCTGCGTGAAGACGCGGCCAGGGATGCAAACACTCCCCTGGAAGTGATGGTCAGGCAGATCGACTACCTCGTAGGGCGGGCCGGTATCGACAGGGTCGGCTTTGGCTCAGACTTCGATGGGGTTTTGATCCCAAATGGGATAGGTGACGTGTCTGGTCTGCCAAAGCTGATGTCGGCCCTCAGAGACCGGGGCTACGACGACCAGGCGCTCAGTAAGCTGGCTCACGAGAACTGGCTCCGAGTCCTGCGCAAAACCTGGGGCGAATAGAAATCAGGTGATGTGAACTCCATTCTCTGATTTCGATAAGAACGAAACGCTGGCTAGAAAGTTCCCCAGTCCTGCTTGCCTGGAATGTAGTAGCTCGGGCAGATGAACCGGAAGGCATAGGCGATCCTCTGCGCCCGCGCCAGTTCTGCCTGGGATTTTGCGTGCGCGGCGGCGAGTTCGGGGCCGAAGACCTCGTCGAAGTACTCTGAGGCCGCCTGTTTACGATCCCCCTCCGTGGCGTACTCGGTCCTTATGTTCCTCAGCTCGCCGGGATCTAGCCAGTGTCCACCGCAACTGGGACATTCGTCCACCACGACCTGGCGTTTCACGCTGAAGAAGTGGCGCATCATCACCACGTCGTGGCATTTCGGGCAGTGGAGACGCTTGCTCAGGTCCACTTTCAGAGTCTGGTCGCGGTCTACTTCGAGGAGGCTCTCCCCCGCCGATTCGTGGGTTTCGTCGACCCGCATCAACTCGTAGCGGTCCAGCCAGATGCCGCCGCATCCCCCCGCGCACACGTCCACGGTGATCCCACCATTGGTCTTGGTGGTCATCGCGTTAACGCAGACCGGACACTCCATCCCGCGCCTCCCCTGTCTCTCATCTGTGTCAATCCTATACTCACGTAATGCCCGTGGGGTTCCATCCCAGACGAGCAAGGAGAACACCTGTCATGGCGGCTGTGGCGCCCCAGATCTCCCGCCGCTTCCCCGAGTCCGGCTCGACGGAGAAGACCGGCACTTCGTACTCGCGGCCTTCGCGGGTCCGGATCACCTTCCGAAGAATGTCGGGGGCCATCAAGTGCTCCAGGGGTACGGTGAAGATCTCCTCCACCTCCTCGGGGTCGAGGACCATCTCCGCCCCGGGTGGCAGGAGGCCGACGAACGGGCTCACCCGGAAGTTGGACGGCGGGATGTACATTTCCTCCAGCTCCCCGATCACCTCCACTAGACTCGGCCTCAGTTCTATCTCCTCTTCCGCCTCGCGCAAAGCGGTAGCCAGCAGCGAATCGTCGTCCGGCTCATGACCACCTCCGGGAAAGGAGATCTGACCGGCGTGGTCGTTCAGGTGTGCCTTCCTCACCGTGTACACAAGCCGCGCCCCCTTCGGCTCCATGAGCACGGGCACGAGCACGGCCGCCCGCCGCGAAACGACATCCGGCGATGGTACCCTGGAACGGCGCTCTCCGGTCTCGATGTCTACCGGCGAAAAACCCTCGTACACCTCGCGCCAGTTCGGAAGCGGGCGGGGAACGGCCTCCCGCAACCTCGCCACTAGTTCTTCGGAAGAGTAGCCCTCCCCCGCTGGCCTTCGCTGTCCTTCGGCATCCTCCACACTACTAATGATACTGTTCCTGACGGGGGCTGATGGTCTGATCTCTGTAGAAATTCGGTAGCGGGCTGCGGACGACGGGAGCCGTCGTTCGCGCGGCAAATGGCGCGTACCTATGCCTTGCCACCAGGAGAACAACTCCGTTCTAGTAATGTGTGATACAATTCTATCGTTGTCGCTGTACCTCTAGCAGGAGGTAAGGACCGATGAATAGGAAAGCCCCCTAACCAGCCGCAAACTCTGGCGTTGTGGCACGACCAGCGTTTGTTGCACGGGCTGGCGATCGCCGACTCTTTACTGGAGCGGCTTCGCCAGCCCGAATATTTTTGTATCCAGGGATCTCATCATCCTGGTGCATGGATAAGGAGAAGATCATACACGAGAAGCAAAAAGTAGCCGACATGGCGACGGAGGTTCTGTCCCGCCAGGCGAAGACGCGTACGGAACAGACAGGAGAAACGTTCACGGTGGCGTTCGAGGCCGTCGCGGAGACCGAGGCTGGACGGAAGCTTGTGGAGCTGCGCGATGGTCCGCACCGCAAGGAGAGAGCGGCCCGGTGGCAGGAGGACCTGGCGCTAGAGCGGGAGAAGGAACGGAAACGGGCGCGAAAAGAAGAGGAACGTTGTCGGGCCCGGCTGGCCGCCTGGGAGCGGTTCATGCGGACGGAAGCGCGAGAGATAGAGCTGCGCAAAACCGGACAGCTCGCAGAGCTGCTCGGCGAGGCGCTGCCTGGGGAGCCAGCGGAGGCGTTGCGGAGGCTGGCTTCCGAGGACCGGAGGCAGGCAGAGGAAGGATTGGTTGCCTTGATGAGCAACGGAAGCATCGCCTACAAGCGACTGGTAGATCTCTCCGAATCCGACATGCCGGCCAGGAGCGCGGCCATCAGGTTGCGAACGACGTGGCTCAAGGAACGACACGACGGTTGGCTCAGCCGGGATATGGATCACTAGCAGGTACAGCGCCGAATCCATGCCAAGTCGAACATAACCGAAGGCGCCTTCCGATACGAAGTTCACGTAACGTCCCAGGGTCGTACCGGACGAACGAGGGTTCAGCGGTTAGTGAACTGGCGACCCGTCAATCAGCGGACGGTTCGTCGCCCTGGCGTTGGCCCAGTTCCCTATCGAGGAGGAACAGCGCCTCGTTGCTGCCGCCTACCATCTTCAGCGTCTCGACCACGTCGCCCGCGTTCTTCTCTTCCTCGACCTGTTCGGTCACGAACCATTGCAGGAAAGTCTGGCTCGCGTAGTCTCGCTCCTCCATCGCAAGCGCGTAGAGGTCGTTGATCATGGCTGTCACCTTGCGTTCGTGCTCGAGCGCGCCCTCGAACACTTCGAGGGGCGACCCGAACTCGACCCTCGGTCCTTCGATTGCCTTCAACTCGACGTTGCCGTCACGCTCCAGGATGAAGTCGTAGAACTTCATCGCGTGCTCGTTCTCTTCCTGGGCCTGCGCGCGCATCCACTGCGCGGAACCAGGCAAGTTCGCCGACTCGCAATACGCCGCCATCGAGAGGTACTGGTAGGCAGAGAAGAACTCGTTCTTGATCTGCTCGTTCATAGCGTCCTGGATCTTCCCGCCTAGCATCATCCACTCCTTCGCGTCTCGCTCCATTTCCACCCGCTACTATAACGGTTCCTGGGAAATATCCACCGCACAAACGAAAAGAGGGGCTCCGAAGAGCCCCTCCCTCGGAATTAGCTCCGGTCTTCGCTACGGTGTCGTGTCCGCGTACGCGCCCCCGTAGATATCCGTGTTACCGAACGACTGCGTAGTGCCCTGTGGGCACTGGTTGTTAGGCGCCGGGCGAATATCGTCGGACGGGGCGTTGGGCAACTCGCCCGATTCTTCGAGGTCTTCCTTCTCATCACCCACGATCGGCCCAGTGGCGCCGCTGTTCACATCCTCGACGAAAGCCTGACGGTAGCTGTCCATGGCCGGACAGTCCGCGGCGTTACGCACATCGTTCCACACGGCGGCCCCGTAGTCGCGGGTTGCGACCGCGTAGTTGTAGTCGCCGAGGAATTCCGAGGTCAGTCCGTTGGCGCTCGAACCGCGCGCGTCACCCTGCGCGCCACGATGGATCGTAGCAAACGCGTTAACCGCTCCGGTGGCGGAGTTGACGTTCGCGTGACGAACTACCCCGAGCATCGGGCGCGGAGCCGCCGTCGTGTCCTGCCAGGGAGCGAGGTAACCATTGTAAGCCAGGTAAGCGTCCGTGCCGTCCGGTGAGATGGCTATGGCTGGCTGGTTCGCCCGATCCGTGTCCTCTGAGGCAGCCTGCGAAGCAGAGTACGTCTGTCCCTTGTTGGTCGAGTGGATCACGTACGCCTTCTCGTTGTTTGTTCCGGCCCTGTCATCCGACCACGCAACCAGAATTTCATCGGAGGCGTCGGCGCCTGAAGGCGCTCCGTTGGCGATGTCTATGGACGGGAATACGTCGGTGCGGGATCCTGCAACACCATCAATGGTGTAGCGTCCCTGCGCCGGATCAAGCTGCCCGATCCCTGCGGTGGTGGTTATGATGCGCGGCCTCTCGAAGTTGCGGCCGCCGTTGAAGGAGCGCTGCTGGTAGAAGACGCCGCTATCTAGCTTCTTGCTATAGCCCGAGTAGACCACGTAGATGGTGCCTTCACTGTCCGTGCGGATGGCGCAGCCCTGACGACCACCGGTCTGGCTGTTGTTGACGGCCGCAGTGAGCTGGCTAGTTCTCCAGGTGTCGCCGCCGTCCGTGGAGCGGGCGAAGAAGACTGGCTCGGAGCCGGCCGTGCCGCGGAAGCCGACGTTGCAGACGTAGGCGTTGCCAAAGTGCGGGCTCGACTCAGCATTGTCCGCCCAGATCTGCTCCTTGTCCGAGAACAAGGCGGAGTTCTGTTTGGTAACTATGACCGGGTCCATCCAGGCGTCGTTGTCTCCAGCAACAGCGCCAGCTATGTCATCGGTGCGCGAGACGGCGATGGCCGCTGCGCCGCTGAATGGCCTCTTACCAGGGAACGGTAGCGATATGTTCGAGTAGTAAAGCCGCGACCCGTTGTCCCACGAGAAGTTCCCCCGGGCGTCGGGCTGCGGGCCGAAGACGAGCTCGGGGTCGCCGTTGGAGACGAGGTCGTTCTCGTAGTACTTCGGCAGCGTCCCGATCGGGCCGACCGTCGGAACGCATTCGTCGCTGGTGCCGGGAGCCGGACGGCAAGTCTCGTTGCGCGCCGAGTAACCGGTATATGTCGGTTGGGTCCAAGACGTGCCGCCGTCCAGCGAGAACTGCACGCCGGAACTCCCGACACCCGGGGTAAACGGACAGGTCTCCGGATCACCGGCGTTGCATTCCTCCATGTCTATGTTGTCGTTGGCGCCTGCCGCGAGAATATTCGGATTGGCTGGATCAACCGCCAACCCCGGCTCGTTCTGCTTGTTGTGCGAAAAGTACGAGTCGTCGCTGCCGACAGTTACCTCCGTGTCTCCCACCGCCGCAAACACCGGTAAGGCTACAAGTGCAGCGAGCAGCGCGGACACCGCAAAGGCCGACAATGCTGATCTATAACGCATTCTTCCCCTTCCTGGCACGCCCTTCAGAGTGCGGGGAGCATATAGACAACGATATCCCTGGTCAAGCAATTATTGGCCCCTGTCGGAACTTCGTTTCAGAGGGTTCGTCCGGCCGGTCAGCGAACGAAGCCTCCTGTGTGATCCTCGAACTTCCGGCTCACGATGTCGCCGAACTGCCCGATCCAGGTCTCAGCATCCCCGCTCAACCGCCCGTACACCCGAACGTCCAGCGGCTTGACAATCCCGAAGAACCGCTTGAATTCTCCCCAACTAGACACCATGTTCATGTGCCGGATCATGCGCTCCCGATCCGAGAAAGTCAGGATAGCGCCAATCTCCGTGGACTCTGGTCCTCCGCAGAACCGGATGCTCACGAGCTCCCGTATTCCTTCAACTTCGAGGCGCCGGACGGCGGCGCTTGCAGCCGCTTCGAACTCTTCGTAAGGCGCTGTCAGCTCCAGTATCTCGACCAGCGTGACGTATTCGGCAGCCGTCGGCGCCGACGCCGTAGCCCGGTTCGTTATTGAAGCCGCTTTTGCGTCTGATCTCTTTTCGCGTGTATCCACCTTTTGCTCCTTTCGCACCGCCTCATCGTTAGTTCAGAATTGCCTTGATATGGATTATCTTCTCCAGGGGACCCTTTGAGCGTCTCCGGGTTCAGGCAGGATGCGGAATGATTCGAAGATGCAATTGATACTGCTCCCGAGCTTGCCTATATCCGCGCCGTAGACGTGGATGGAGATGGCGGTCTCGTCACCGACGTTGGTTACCTGGTGGACATCCTCCTCGGGTGGTACGAGCACCGTGACATCTCCTGGATTGGCGGTCTCGATCCCGGCTCTCACGAAGAACCTCCCTTTGGCGTCTTTGTACAGGTGATAAAGAGTCTCTTCCTCTTCACCCTCGTACACGCCGACCACGCACCAGGTCAGGTGATCGTGGATGGGTGTCGTCTGTCCCGGCTGCCAGACGAGGGCGACAACGCTGAAACCACCATCGGGGGCGACGTGCAGGATGTGCTGGCGATAGCGATCCGGCCACCCCTGCCGGTAATCCTGGGATAGCCAGTCAGGCTCAGCCAATAGCGATTTGAGGGCGCGGGCCACGCCATGCGACAGGGATTCCCCATTCGGATTCTCCCTCATCGCTTCGACGCTATCTATGAAATCGGCTAGCGGAGGCGGGTTTGCGGTTGACGTCTGATCTTTCATGTCCGAGATCCTTCCCTTCCGGGACGAGAACCTGTTCTCGCCCCGCTGGTTTCTTCGAGAGGCCGGGGTCTCTAGAGACCCCGGCCCTTCCTGCGGCGCGGTTGCCCGGCTTGCTATCTCCTCTTGTTCACCTTCGTGCAGGTGAAGCCCTGCTTCACCAGGTCTTGTTTCTCGGCGGACCCTACGAAAACCGCCTCAGTTCCCCTGGTACAGTAAAAAGCGGCGCCTGTCCCGGTATGGGCGAATGCTGGCGCCGCAGTGGACACAGCCATCGCCGCCACCATAGCCGCCACCGCGAGAAGCAGGATCGCACACTGCAGCAGGCTGCGGATTCCCTTCGCTTCGACTGTCACTGTCTTCGTCATCATCTTTCTCCTTTCGCTTGATCTGCTCGTCTTCACTTCTTTTATGACTGTCTCGTTCGTATCCTTCACCTGTATGCGGTCACACCTACGCGGCCACCTGCACCTGCGTCGTCTGCTGCCCCCTGTTCCTCGCCGCCGCGAAGATCTCCGCCCGAAGCCCGGGCTGAAGCCATTCCAGGTCGTCCGTGTGTCCGCACATGCGGCACGCAAGCGCCTCCTTCCGCGCCGCATCTACAACCACCTTGCGATCCTCCAGCTCTCCGCTCCTACCGCAGTAACATGACTCCATCATCTCGCTCACCTCCTTTCTCAGAGTCCGCTTTCTTTGCCTGCATGAACTCTAGAATGGACAAAGGGGCGCGCCATCGTCAGGGGTGCCTATTTGGGGGTACCTATTTCTCGGATTCTGGGATGGATCCGAGAAATAGGTACCCTTACCTACTCGGGACAGGCAGGACTAGGTACCCCTGCCTATTCAGCGGCGCAGCGCGTGCCTCAGATGGGCACTCGCGGTGGAAATGGATGCCAGGGTCGTTGTGGATGGAGCAGAAATGGCTGTTCACGGTACGCGGGCTTATGATACCGAGTCCCAGGTTGTTCAGGAGATCTTTATGGTTGGGGCGGCCTACGTCGCCGTGAGTGACATAACGGTCAATCATTCCGATAACCGCTGTCCGCGAGACTAATCGTGGCTTATGGGTCGTGCGTATTTGCGGCGAGCAGATCCAGGGCAACGGCTGCGGTCCACGACTGCTCTCCTGACCCGAGCGGCTCCGAAGTGAATGGTTCGAAGTACTCTGCAAACCCGCCATCGGCGAGCTGGTCGAGGGTGTCCAGCCGAAGCTGTTCGGCCCTCACGGTTTCACCCGAGCGCAGCAGCGACCACCAAAGCAGCCAGTTTGCCACGGGCCACGTCGGCCCGCGCCAGTAGCTTCGGGGATGGAATCCGGAGTCGTCTGGGCTCGTGCTTGGCGGCAGCGCCCACCTGAGCCCGGAATGCCCGGCGAACGCCGGTGAGTCCAGCATTTGCAGGAGATCCAACTTCCTCGCCGGATTGAGGCCACCGGAGATCAAGGGCGCAAAACCAGCTATGGTGCGGACCCGCGAAGCCTCTCCAGTGCGCACGTCGCGGTCCAGGCACAACTTGAGTTCGGGGTCCCAGCAGCCTTCGAGCCCGCCGCGTCCCCTGTGTATCCAGGTCTGTATCTGCTCCCTGTCCGCGTCGGGCGCGTCAACGACTTCCGCTATATCGAGCAGCGACTCGTTGGCAGCAACCAGGATGGCGCTGAACAGCACATCTTTGACCAGGAAGGGATGCGAAGCGTAGACCTCCGCCTCCTCGTACCTGGTTCGCTTGAGGAGTTCGAGCAGCCACAGGAAGCGATCGTACTCTGCGTCCGTGGGCCTGTGCGAGGCGTCGGCGACGTGCTGAAGGTCGTAGCGGGTGTATGAAGGTACCTCGCCGACTGGTACAGCCTCCAGCGGCGCGTCCCAGCGCGGGGAGTTGTCGGTGCCGCTCTCCCAAGGATGGTAGATGGTGACGAGCCCCGACTCTTCAGGGTCGCGCGCCGTTGCCAGATAGCGGTGCCAATTCAGAAGCCTGGGGAAGTTATCCCGCAGGAACTCCCTGGCGCGGGAGACCCTGCGTTCGTCCTGCCCACGCGAGGTCTCCCAGATACGGCGCACGGCGATGGCGTGGACCGGTGGTTGGCACAGGCCGCTGGTGTGCCGCGAAGATGGCGCGTCGGGTGAGAGCGCTGACGAATTCCAGCGTTCTGCGTCAGGGAAGTAGCTTCGGGGCGGTGCGTCGGGGTTGAAGACTATGTGTGGCACCTTGCCCGTGGACCACTGGCTGGCGAAAAGGCTCTCCAGTTCCCTGGTCGCCCTGCCGTTGTCCATGTGCGCCAGTCCGAGCGCTATGAACGCGCTGTCCCAGCTCCACTGGTGCGGGTAGAGGGTCGGGGCTGGGCGGGTCCACGACTTCAGGCCGTTTCGACGCAACACCCCAGCCGCGAGCGAGTTGGCTGTGGCGCCAGGCCCGGCCGATTGTGGACCGACGGTAGTATCGTGGGCTCCCCCCTCGCTCGATGCCTCATTCATCTGCTGGTTTGCTTCACCTCTGATCCAACAACGACTACTCGGACTGCACCAACGGTACCAGTCCTAACAGAAATATCCAGCGCTTCGAGCGCGGGGTTTGTGAATTCAGACAGGCTTTTCGTGATCCTCAGAAACTTCCTCTGAATACGAGGAGAGTGAATCCAGAAAGCCCGAGTATGAGTCCACAGAAGCCTGGGAAATCGCCCTGAACGCCTCGCGCCGTTCGCGCGCCTGCTCGGTCAGCCTGTGGATGGTGCGGCGGCTGGCCTCGGCGTGGTCCTCCATCAGCCCAATGCCGTCCTCGAAGAAGTGCCTGGTTAGCCGCGTATGGCTCTCTCGCGCCTCGAACGCGCGATCCACGGACGCCCTGTAAGAGTCGCGGGCGGCCTCGGCCAACTCTTCGGCAGCGTGGTCTGCTGTGTCCCTGCGATCCTCACTCATACGTACCTCACTTTCTCTCCCCAGACCTTAATGATACCTCACTATGCTATTCCGCCACCATTCGACTGGGCCAGCGCACGTTGTTAGCATGGTTTTTGTCAGGATCGCATTCATGAAAGGATGGCTTGCACATGGCGAAGATAGCGGTGATCGGTGGCGACGGCATCGGGCCGGAAGTCGTTGGCGCCGGGATCAAGGTCTTGCAAATAGCGGCGGACAGCGACCCCGCGCTCGAACTGGAGTTCACAGAGTTCCCCTGGGGCTGCGAATACTACCTGGAGCACGGTCGGATGATGCCGGAGGACGGCCTCGAAACGCTCTCGGGCTTCGACGCCCTGTATCTGGGTGCCGTCGGGTGGCCCACGGTCCCTGACCACGTCTCGCTGTGGCAACTTCTCATCCCTATCAGGCGCTCCTTCGACCAGTACGTGAACCTGCGCCCCGCGCGCATCCTGCGCGGCGTCGAGAGCCCGCTGCGGGACCCTGGCTCGCTCGACGTTACCGTGGTGCGTGAGAATACCGAGGGCGAATACTCGAACTCGGGTGGGAGGCTCTTCGCCGGGACGCCGCGCGAGATGGCGGTTCAGGATAGCGTGTTCACCCGCCACGGCCTCGAAAGAATCCTGCGCTACGCCTTCGATCTCGCGGGGACGCGCCGGGGACAGGTCATCGGGGCGACGAAATCCAACGGCATCTCCATCACCATGCCCTTCTTCGACGAGGTGTTTCGTGAGATATCCGAAACGTATCCTGACGTGGAAGCGTCGCTCATGCACGCCGACGCGCTGGCGGCGCGGCTGGTTCTCGACCCGGAGAGCTTCGACGTGGTCGTGGGATCCAACCTCCTCGGGGACATTCTCTCCGAGGTGACGGCCGCAGTCTCGGGGGCCATCGGCATCGCGCCATCGGCCAACATCAACCCCGAGGGCGACCATCCATCCCTCTTCGAGCCGATCCACGGCTCCGCCCCGGACATCGCCGGAGAGGGAGTGGCGAATCCGGCTGGCGCCATCTGGGCCGCCGCCCTGATGCTCGACCATCTCGGGCACGCGGAGACCGGCGCACGCATCGTCGAAGCCCTCGAAGCCACGCTGGAAAGCGGCACGAAGACCGGGGATCTCGGCGGTTCGGCTACGATGGACGAGGTTACGGACGCGGTAGTCGGGCGGCTGCGCGGTTAGGCTACGGGCTGCGGAGTTCGCGCCAGATGGCGGGAAGTACCCGCACGGGGTAGGTCCAGTTCACGAACGATTCGCCGTGCTTCCTGGGCTGGTAGCTGACCGGAACCTCCTCCATCTTCATGCCCTTGCGTAGCAGGTCGAGGGTGAGAACCTGGGCGTAGTTGTAGTCGTGGATGATCTCAGCCCTGTCCGCTGCCTCCCGCGAGAATGCCCGCATCCCCGTCTGCCCGTCGGAGATGCGCCTGCCAGCGAGCAAAGAGAGCAACGCGGTAAAAACATGGTTGCCGAGCCGTCGCGAAAGCTTCATCAGCCTGGCTCCGTGTGGGAACCGGCTCCCGAGCACGTAATCCGCGCGGCCAGAGAGGATGGGCGCGGCGACCAGCGGGATGTCCTCTGGGCTGTATTCGAGGTCCGCATCGAGGTATACGACGGCGTCCGCCCCGGCCCCGACGGCGGCCCGCAGCCCGGTTAACAGGGAAGCGCCGAGACCACGATTGGTCGGGTGGCGCAGGACCGCGGCCCCGTGCCGCGAAGATATTTCTGACGTGAGATCCGAAGATCCATCGTCCACGACGAAGGCTCGCAGGGTGTGATCCGGAACCCTGACGCGGGCGATGCGCGAGAGCAACTCCCCGATGGTCGCCTCCTCGTCTTTGGCTGGAACTACGACCGCGAGGAGTTTCACCGTGCCCGCTCCTTCTCCAGCGCGTCCATCAGTACGCGCCCGGTCGAGCCCTTCGGGGGATCTATGCCGAGAAGATATGAGATAGTCGGGGCGAGATCCATTACGGAGGCGGGTTTCTCGATCCTCTGATTCGGCGTGATGCCGCTTCCCCACATGGCGAAAGGAACGAAACGCTCTCCTTCGGAGAGGTGGCCGTGCGCGCCGATGCCCCGTCCCTGTCCATGGTCTGCCATCAGTATCACAGCGGTTTCGTCGTCCAGGTAGCCGCGCTCTTCGCAGCGGCGCATGAAATCCTCGATCAGGCGGTCCGTGATCTCGATTCGCTCCACGTACTCTGGGTAGTACGTGCCGCGCACGTGACCGTTCTGGTCCACGGCGAGTAGCTGGAGGACCAGGAGATCCGGATTATGCGCCCCGATCTCACGCTCGGCGGCGGCGATGAGGTTGCCGTCGATCTTGTCGTTGTGGGCGACGCTGGTAACGCTCGCCACGTCGTCCCCAAACGCGTCTATGAGATGCGCTATCCCAACGAGCCGCCCCTTCTTCCCAGCACGTCGCAAAGAGTCGAAGATGCTCTCCACTGTCAGCCCGAGCTCGAGTACGAGGTTCGATGTGATGCCGTGGGCTTCCGGCGCTGCCCCCGTGAACATGGACGAGAAACAAACTACGGTCCTCGCAGGATAGACGGTCTCCATGCTCTCGACGACGGTCCCGCCGCGCATCATGCCCTCCAGATACGGTTTCTCCGCCTCGTGAAAGCGGTCGAGGCGGCAACCGTCTATCACGACCACGATCACCCGTTTCGCCAGCGGCACGCCCCGGTTTACATCCTGCGTCGGCTCCGTCGGATAGACCGGCTTCCAGTCAAACAGCCAGCGATGTACCAGGTAGCCGCATAAGGCAAGAATCGCCGTGAAACCGAGAACCAGCCCGGCGCGTCCTGGGGTCAGCGGAACGGAGATCAGATATTCCAGAGTGAGGAGCACAATAAGGGCTTTCGGCATCTGCTCCAGAAAGTTCCCGCTCGTCGAATCGGGATTTTCCAGGACGAGTTTCCAGAAACGGACGAAGTTGGTCTTCGGTGCGCCGGTTCGCAGATAGTAATAGAAAGTCCCCCAGAAGAACACGGTAAAGAACACGTACAACCCGAATGCCAGCGCCACCGCGCCCAGATCCAGAAAGCGGAAGACGACGATGAACGCGCCAAGGAAAACCCAGAGGACCGCCCGCAGCCTGAGCGGGAAATCGTGGCGGACGAACAAAGCGGCCATCGGGATGACGAGAAGCAGCGCCGGAAGCGCCCGCATCCAGAAGGCGGGGTCCATGACGGCAGTCACGTGGAGAAGCAGGAAGACCCCGGCAACGAACACAGGATGGAATGACTTGCCCTCGTTGAGCACGTTCCAAGCCCTCGCGGCAACTATCTCGAACTTCGAGGCGGGCTTCACTCCCCCTGCTTCTCCTTCCCCACTGGACCCTCGTTTTTTGATCTAGCTCACATTTTCGCCCCGAAAAGTTGACGCGGGGGCGGTTCGTACATTACCTTTAGTTACTGGTTATTGCAAATGATTGTCATTTGTAGATGGCAATGAGGTGGGAGGCGAAGGGATGATCGGTTCGTTCCTGGTGATGTTGCGGGAAGGGTTTGAGGCGACCCTGCTCGTGGCGATCGTGCTGGCATATCTGGTGAAGATCGGACACAGGGAAGGTTTTCGGGGCGTATGGTACGGGCTGGGGGCTGCGGTTCTCGTTTCGCTCGCCGTGGCTGGCGCGCTCTTCGCGACAGCGAGCGGGCTCAGCGGCACGGCTGGAGCCCTGTTCAAGGCTGGCACGATGTGGATCGCCGTCGGGTTCCTTACGTACATGGTGCTCTGGATGAAACGCCAGTCGCGCACGGTGGCCCAGGGGCTGCGTCACGGCGTTGACGATGCAGTCGAAAAAGGCGGGATGTTCGCGCTCGCGACGCTGGTTTTCGTGATGGTGCTGCGGGAGGGTGTCGAGACTAGCCTGTTCATGTTCGGCATAAGCCAGACCTCGACGCCGCTCGGCGTTCTCGTCGGGGGCGTGGCTGGCATCGCAGGGGCGGTGGCCCTCGGGTACGCGGTGTACGCCGGAGGAAAGAGGATAGACCTCGGGTCCTTCTTCAAGATAACGGGGGTGCTCCTCATCATCGTCGCCGCAGGGCTCATGGCCCGCGGGGTTGCGATAATCGAGATAGAGGGCCTCATCCCCGCGTTTTTCTATCCGCTCTGGGACGTCACGCACGTCGGCGCTTTGACATCGGAGAGCATTCTCGGGCAGTCCCTCACCGCTTTCCTCGGATGGGACCCGCAGCCGGATCTCCTGGAATTCGTGGCGTGGGCTGGCTACCTGCTCGGCGTGGGATACTTCTTCCTTCGCCCCGTTTTCCCAGCTCCGGTGCGTTCTTCATCAGCAGAGGCCCACGGCTAGACGTTGGGGCATCCAGTTCCCACCATCGCGGCGTTGCTGTGCCTGCTGATTCTGCTCGCCGGGTGCGGTCGGCCGGTGGTCACGAACGAGCGGGCAGCCGAATCCACGGACGAGACGACCGGCGAGACCACGAGCCCCAACGTGGAGAGCAGCCCTGAACTGGAGAAGGCGGCGGATGCATACGAGGTGTACGTCGCGGATCAGATGGTCCTTATGGACAAACACACGAAGCAGTTCACGGACGCCGTGATCGCCGGAGACCTGGAGCGGGCGAAGGAGTTGTATGCCCCGGCCCGCGAGCCGTGGGAGCGTATAGAGTCCATCGCGGCGCAGCTTGGAGACTACGATCCCGAGATAGATGCCCGCGAGGGCGACGTGCCGGATGACGAGTGGGGCGGTTTCCACAGGATCGAGAAGTCGCTGTGGGTCGGTGGAACCACGAACGGTCAGGAAAAGTACGCCCGTAAGCTCGCTGAAGACGTTGATAGCCTGCGGGGTGAGATCGGCGGGCTGGAGCTGGAGCCCGCTGACCTCGTCATTGGCTCCGTGGAACTACTCAACGAGGTATCCGCGGGCAAGATCACCGGCGAAGAAGAACGCTACTCACACACGGATCTCTACGACATCCAGGCGAACGTCGAAGGCTCCGAGGCTGCTTTCGAGGAATTGGAACCCGAGATCGCGGAGAAGGATCCCATGCTCGTCGAAGATGTCGAGAAAGGTTTCGAAGGCGTGTACAAGGAACTCGAACAGTACCGTCAGGGAGATGGCTGGGTCTCATACGAAGAACTGGCCGAATCGGACAGGCGTGCCCTGAGCCAGAAGGTTGACGCCCTCGCCGAGCCACTCTCCCAGGCCGGCCAGGTACTGGAGAAAGGTTAGGGCATGGGTGACGGCAAGATCAGCCGCCGCGAGCTCCTGCGCCTCGCCGGGGCAGGCGGCGCCGGCCTCACCCTCGGGGCCGGCGGATACGCCGCGATACGTGGCACCGCCGATGCAGCAGCCGTTCCTGGCAGCTCCACGGTGCCCTTCTTTGGGAGGAATCAGGGCGGCATCGCAACGACGCAGCAGGAGCACATGCACTTCGCCGCCCTCGACCTCATCACGGACGATGCCGCCGAGGTGCGCGACCTCTTCCGGGCGTGGACTGAGGCTGGTGCGCGCATGGCGCAGGGCGACCCTGCTGGCGACGAGAACTACAGCCAGTTCCTGCCGCCCGAGGACACGGGCGAGGCATTCGACCTGCATCCAGCCAACCTGACGCTGACGTTCGGGATCGGACCATCGATCTTCGAGAAGGATGGTGAGGACAGCCTCGGGCTAGCTGGTACGAAACCGGAGGCGCTCGCGCCTCTGCCTCCGCTGACTGGCGACGTGCTGGATGAAGCGCGATCGGACGGTGACCTGTGTGTGCAGGCGTGCGCCGACGATCCACAGGTGGCATTCCACGCGGTCAGGAACCTCGTCAGGATAGCGCGCGGCATCGCCGTGGTGCGCTGGAGCCAGCTCGGCTTCGGGCGCACGGCGAGCACCAGCAAGACCCAGTCCACCCCCCGCAACCTCATGGGCCTCAAAGACGGCACGAACAACATAAAGTCCGAGGACACGGATCTCATGGGTCGCTTCGTGTGGGTTCCGGATGGTGAAGGCCCTTCGTGGATGGCGGGAGGAACGTACCTGGTCGCCCGCCGCATACGAATGCTCATCGAGGTCTGGGACAGGGTCTCGCTCTCCGAACAGGAGACCAGCATCGGACGCCACAAGTACAGCGGTGCGCCCATCGGCAAAGAGAACGAGTTTGCGCCTGTGGACCTGAGCGCGAAGGACGAGAACGGCGAACCCCTGATCGCCGAGGACGCCCACGTCCGTCTCGCCAGGCAGAACGAGGATGAAAGGATACTTCGCCGGGGCTACTCGTTCACAGACGGCTTCGACGCCGAGCGTGGGCAGCTCGATGCCGGCCTCTTCTTCATCTCGTTCCAGCGCGACCCGCTCCGCCAGTTCGTGCCCCTACAACAGAGGCTTGCCGCGAACGACCGCCTGAACGAATACATCAGGCACACCGCAAGCGCCCTCTTCGCGATCCCACCGGGCCCGAGGGAAGGCGGCTACGTGGGCGAGGATCTGTTCCGGGGAATCTGAGAACCTCAAGTGATCGCGGTTTCTAATGTTCCTTCTCCACCCGATAGATGCGGTAATTCATTCGCATGGGGTCCGGTCTGGCTGAAAGTCCAGCCTGATCCCCCTCCGTTGGGGCGAGGCGCGGGAGTTCCAGGTCCGCTGCGCCGACCTGCCTGAAGTCCACCTCTGAGAGTAACGGGGCGGGTTCTCCGTCCGTGGTCACGTATACTGCGTTTTTCAGGAGCCCAGCCTCGCCCAATTCATCCACCTCGTCGATGAAAAGGTCGCGGTCATACGGCAGGACAGGGCGACCGTACAGGTACTCGAAGGTGGAAGCCGTAAGGTCGAAGCCGTCGGGACCTTCCACGAACACCACGCTGGCTTCGGGGATTTTGTCGTTGATTTTTTCGAAGGACTCGACCGCCCCCCGATACTCCCTCATCCCTGCGATGGGCAACATCGCATGCACACTCCACCCGAGCGCCACCATAGCCAGGATAACGGAGACCGCGATCCCCATACGCCGGTTCCACATCCTCCCGGCGTGGCTGCCCACTTCGGCCACAGCGTACCCCGCGAGGAGACACAGTCCGGGGAATACCGCTGGCACGAACCGCCTTGTCGCCCACGGCAGATCAGGGGCGACGTTGGGGACGGCGACGTACAGAACACCGAAGGCCAGAAACGCGCCGAGCAGGATCGCCCTTCCCACATCTAGCCTCCTGGCGGCAAGCAGGAACCCTGCAAGCCCAAGCGCCGCCACGACTGGCGTCGTGAACCACACCATGCGCACCAGCACCTGCGTCCGGTAGGTATTGAAGCCCCGCGAGTCGTCAGGCAGGCTGTCCACGGGCACAGGGAGTATGAAGTACGCCCACAGGGCGAGCGCGGCGATACACAGCGCTCCGGCCAGCGCCAGCCATCGGCCATGGGTTTCGAGCCAGATCCCCATCCATCTTCCCCATCGGTAGCGGGCGATGATGAAACCAGCGATCACGATTATCAGGACGAAGATCAGGTACGGCAACAACCCGAGGAACCTGTCGAGGCCGTGTTCGCTGTAGATGACGTACAGGTATCGTCCTCCGACGGTGTTCAGGTACAGCAGCGAAGCGCCAGCGAATATCGCGAGCGGAACGCCAGGGTAGAGCCACCGCCACGCTGACCGTTTGAGGAGAAAGTAGTAACCGAAGATCAAAGGCAAGGCGATGGCTGCGAGAAATCCGTCAGGGCGCATGAGCATCACGCCGCCGAGGGATAGTCCGGCCATCACGCCGGTGAGAGGTCCGGCTCCCCTGGCGAAACGGACGGCGAGCCACAACCCTGAGAGGACGAAGAACTGAGAGGGGATCTCACTGGACGGCTGCCTGGACCACCATACCTGCGTATATCCCACCGCCAGCAGCGCAGCGCCGCACAAACCAGCCCATCTCCCGAATAGCTCCCTTCCAAAAACAAACGCCATACCCACGCCGAGCGCCCCGAGAACTGGCGCGACGTACAGGCCGCCCCAGACGCCGCCGATGAGATCCCCGAATCCCATGAGAGAGATGGGACCTGGGAAGAACTGGGGTACGATCAGGGCTTCATCCAGGATGTAGAAACCCGGGTACTTCCTAGCTTCGACGAAAGTATGGAAGCCGCTCACCGCCCGCACCAGGGGATCGTGGTGCAACAGCGCCCCGGTGCTGGCGAGCTTCCGGGCGAACAGCGTGTACACGCCCGGGTCCCGCGTGTTGACCACGTACTCAGCCGGACGCCCGTACAGCACGAAGCTCCCGGCAATTAGCCCGAGAGCCCCTGCATCCCCCCACGAAATCGGAGGTTTCGTCCCGGCGCCTCCGCGTCCAGCGAACCACGCTGCCACCGCGCAGATCAGGAGGCAGACGGAGATCACCGGCGCCGTGAACCATCCGGCAAGCGACAGCGACACGAGCACAGGGGCGGCGACCGACGCCGAGCACGCGACCCGCAAGAGGATCGCTTCGGCCAACCCATCATCTTTGCGCGACACCGCACGCCCCAGGAAATGCCCCGGCAGGTACAGGGAGATCAGTATCAGGAGAGCCCAGATCACCTCACGCGATGCTGGTGGCGAGGCTCTCCCGCAGCGCCCACTCGGCCTGCGCTGATATCCCCTCTTCCAGGGTCACGCTCGGCCTGTATCCCAGATCCCGCGCTGCCCGCCCGGAATCCGCCCAAGTGGAGCGCACGTCGCCCTCCACCGCTGGCGTGTACACAGCCTCCACGGGAATCCCGAGCGTCCGCCTGACACAATCCAGAAGCTGGTTCACCGAGGCCCGTACCCCGCCGCCGACGTTATACGTTCCCCCTGGCGGCGCATCCAGCGCGGCCAGCGTCGCCCCCACCGCGTCAGCGACGAAGGTCATCTCACGCACCTGCTCCCCGTCTCCGAAGACCCTGACCTCCCTGCCCCCTATCGCAGCCCGGATGAAACGCGACAACGCCATCTCGGGCCGCTGCCTGGGACCGTACACGGTGAAGTACCTGAGCACGGTGGCAGGGACGCCGCGCTCCCGCCCGTAGAGCGCCACCAATTCCTCAGCCGCGAGCTTGGTCAACCCATACGGCGAGGCTGGTCTCAGCGTTGCTTCCTCGCGCACGGGTCTCCCGCCGTCCGGGCCGTAGACTGAAGAGGATGAGGCGTAGACGAACCTGGCATCCCCATCTTCCCCTGCGGCCTCCAGCAGCCGCTGGGTAACGCGCACGTTGCGCTCAAGGTAAACGTCGAATTCGCCGCCCCAACTGCGTCGTACTCCGGGTTCGGCGGCGAGATGCACCACCGCATCGACTTCCGCGAGAAGGCTACGGAGGTCCAGATCCAGAAGATCCCGCTCGATCAACCTGAACCCATCGCTTCCGAGCGCAGGCTCCAGGTTGCGCAGCTTCCGGTCCCTCGAGTAGTAGCCGGTGAACGAATCAACGCCTATCACCTCGCGGCCAGCCGCCAGCAACCTGTCCACCACGTGAGACCCGATGAACCCCGCCGCCCCTGTAACCAACACCCTGCTCATCCCGCCATCCGAACTATTTCCTGGCCCACAATCCTCGCATGACACTCGACGCAACACTATGGGCCAGACTAACCTGACCCGGACGTTATTGCAAACGATTGTCATTACGAACGTGACCTCGACCGGGGGTGGGAGTAGTAAGGGTTTCAGACGGAAGCCGGGACGGTATCCAGGGATTGTGCGTGATCCGGATGGAGATGCTCCTGGCGGCTTTGTGGCGCTGGACTCCGGGCGGACGCTCCACTCCCGGCTCGTCGGAGGTCCCGGCTTTCAGGCCCGGCGCGCGGCGGGGTCGGCGTGTGGGGATCGGTGCTCGCCTTCCGCCGAGCATAGAACACTCTGCTTCACATGCTCCAGAAGGCGTTCCGGGTGCATCCGGCGGCCGGTTGGCGCGAGACCCTTGCGCGGACGTCGAGAGATCACCCGCCACGGGCTACCCGAATGAGAACAAGAAAAAGGCCGGAAGCAGAGTGCTCCCGGCCCTGGGTAGGAGGTTATCTGCTACTGCTGGACTCTGGCTTTGATAGTGATGCTCCAACCCCCCGCGAACTGGCCGCCGTCTGCAGGCGGAAAGTCGTCTACGACGCGCAGCTTCCACGTGCCGTTGGGGTTCAACCCGTCGAAGCCCGAGAGCGCCTTTCGTCCGTCCGGGGCTGGCGCCGGGGCGGGGAATGCGTCACCGCTTCCTACGTTGGTCGGCTTGAACCTGCCGCCGACGAGTGGTCCGTTATCCGGCAGCAAGCCATTGGTGGCCTCGTCGTCGAGCTTGAGGGTAATGTTGTTGACGGGGAAGGAGCCGCCCACGTCGGACATCACGGTCCGGTTTACACCTGAGTTCTCTTTAGACAGCAGCACGTCCACGTCGTCAGGGAAGGCGTGAGTGTAGTTCTTGAGCGTCAAATCCACGTCGAGGATGGTGCCCTGCTTGAAGCCACTGACGTTCTTCTCCGACGGATATGGCGTGGCCGCGCCACTTGTACCCACGGGGATCGTGATCTGCTGGCTATTACTGAACGTCTTCGTTACGACACTCGTGGCGGCATCCGCTGGCGTTGGAGCCACCGCGTTAGTCACCACCACCAACGCCACCGCGATCATCACCGCCACCAACAGGACGGTCGTTCGCCGCATTACTCTCTCCTTTCCCTGGGCGGTCGCGCAACTCCGTGCTCCTTCGAAAACCTTCCGAGGCAGTCGTGGATATCTTCGATCTACCTTCCGAAGGAGCCCCCAGCTCGAAACCGCCGCCAATAGTTACATGAGTAGCATAAACTCGTGGCCGGGACGGCGTATCCCCCAAATGTACTATTTTTCGAATTAGCGGCGAGAGATGCGTCAGAATACAATGCTGGCTGGAACATACGGAGTTGGGAGCGCGCATGGACGTTTTTGGATTGGACATTGGGGGGTCGGGGATCAAGGGCGCGCCTGTGGATATGGAGACAGGCGAGTTCACGGCGGATCGGGTGCGAATAAAGACGCCCCAGCCAGCCACCCCCGAGGCGATAGTCCAGACGGCGGTCGAGGTGGTCAGGCAATCGGGATGGAATGGCCCCGTTGGATGCGGATTCCCTGCTGTGATCAAAGATGGCGTGGTGCAGACTGCCGCGAATATAGACGAGTCGAACGTGGGCTTCAATCTCCAGAAGAGCCTGGAGGATAGGCTGGGGCACGCGGTGCGGATCGTCAACGACGCGGACGCCGCAGGGCTGGCCGAGATGCGCTGGGGCGCGGGTCGCGGCGTCGAGGGTCTGGCGCTGATGCTCACGCTCGGGACCGGCATCGGGACCGCGCTCTTCATCCGGGGGCGTCTGATCCCGAACACCGAGTTGGGGCACATCGAGATCCGGGGCGAAGACGCCGAGCACCGCGCCGCTGACGGCGCCCGCAAGCGAGACGACCTGAGCTGGAAGGAATACGCGGAACGCCTGGACGAGTACGTCACAACCATCGAGCGTCTGCTGTGGCCGGATCTCATTATCGTGGGAGGCGGCATCAGCAAGAAGTCGGAGAAGTTCCTCCCCCATCTCACTATCAGAACCGAGATCGTCCCGGCCCAGATGCACAACAACGCTGGTATCTCGGGCGCAGCCCTCGCTGCTACAACCGAAGCCACCGAGACCAGGGTCACGGCGAGAGACTGAGAACCTGCCTATCCTCTCACCAGGCTTGGAAGGGCATTGAGATCTGGCAGGGTTGCCTTTGCTTCATGGGCCTGGTCGTTGCCTTTACGGTCGATCATCACGGCGTCTATGCCGCATGAGGCTGCGCCACGGATGTCGGTCACGGGATCGTTGCCTACCATGACCGTGCGGTGTTTTGGGGAACCGCTGATCCGGAGCGCCTCCTCGTAGATGCCGCAGTCTGGCTTCTCGATGCCGACCACAGCCGAGGCCACCACCGCACCGAAGTAATCCATCCAGCCGAGGTCTTCGAGCACGTCTCCGAGCAGGAGATCCCAGTTGGAGACGACGTACAGCCGACAGCCCATCGCCAGCAGTTCCTCCATCACCATCTCGGACTCGGGATAAGGATTGAATGAGATGCGACGTTCCGCCATCTCGGTAAGAACTTCGACCGGCGCGTCTATGCCGAGCGCGGAGGCGGTGATGCCGGCGTTCCGCCGCCTGAAACCCGCGAGATCCTCCTCTGTGCGGTGTTCGATGTTCTCCTCGATATGCCGGTGCAGGCTCTTCCTCTTCCACACCGGCCCCCACGCCCGCTCGACCGTGAGGTCCCCATTTCGGGTGTATGGCGCGAGATCCTCGACGTAGCCTTCCACGTCCAGGTCCGTCCACAACAGTGTCCCGTCAACGTCCAGAAAGACGGCATCGTACAGCCTCCCACCGTTCTCCCCGTATGCCACGGACAATGCCAGATCCCTCCTGTACTCTCTCGCGGTTCAGCATACAAAAGTATATGCGAGCATCACCGCCCGAAACGTGAAGGAATCCCTCAGAGCAGTTCTATGTCCAGGCCGCGTTCCTTGGCGAGCCGCGCCAGCGGCGCGTCATTCACGTTGGAGGGGATCTGGAAGTATGCGGTCTGCGGATATGAGTCTTCCGGGTCTGAATCTATGTGCTCGTAGGAAATCCCGAGCGCGTCCAGAACGTCGCGCACAGATTCGATGTCTTCATCGCTGCCCACGTTCGCAACGCGCAGCGTCGTGCCATCCATCTATCGCCCACCGAAATCGTAGCCGACGAACTTGCCGTTCTCCTGGATCAACTCTCCGTCAGCGTACAGCCCGCCGCCGTCACGGAGGTCGCAGATCAAATCCCAGTGAACGCTCGACTCGTTCTTTCCGCCGGTCTCCTCGTAAGAACGACCGACCGCAAGATGCACGGTCCCTCCGAGCTTCTCGTCGAAGAGAATGTTCCGAGTGGCCCGCGGGATGCCGTAGTTGGTGCCGATACCGAGTTCACCAAGGTATCGTGCCCCCGCGTCGGCGTCGAGCATGGTGTTCAGGTACTCTTCGCCCTTCTCCGCGCTCGCCTCGACCACCTTCCCATCCTCGAACCTGAACCGCACCCCTGAAACGTCCCGCCCCGACACGTTAGCGGGAACCCCGAAGTGGATCGTCCCGTTCGCCGAGTCCTCGACTGGCCCGGTAAATACCTCGCTGCCTGGCAGGTTGTGCTCGACCGTGCTGTTCACGAACTTCCGGCCCTCCACTGAAAGCGTGAGGTCGGTCTCAGGCGCGACTATCCGGATCTCACGCGCAGCCTCCAGCCGCTCGGCGAGGCGAGCCTGTTCCTCTGACTTTTGCTCCCAGTACCGAACAGGGTCTTCGTGGTTCAGGCCCATAGCCTCGAAGACGAACTCCTCGTACTCGGACAGCCCCATATCCGACTCCTGCGCCAGCGCCACGGTCGGGAACAGGGTGAGCACCCAGCGGCCCTTGCCTAACATCAGCTCCAACATCGCTTTGTCCCGCCTGCCGAGGGACTGCTGCCTGATAGGGTCCACTCCAGCCAGTGCGCGGGTATTATGTGGTGCCATTATGGAGATGAAGGCGTCTGCCTGTTCGTACATATTGCGCACGATGGGCGGTGTTTTCTGGTAGTGGGAATCCTGGGCGTGTTCGAAGAACAGTCCCTGCATTCCGGGAAGTTGGATCTGGGGTATGGGAATCGCCCCGTTTTGCAGGAGCCTGGCGTAGACGGCTTTGATCAGGGGCTCCGCACCCGCGCCGCCAGAGATGATCGCCTGTTCGCCCTCGCCAGCTTTTACAGAGAAGTCCACCAGCACCCGCGCCAGCTTCTCCATCCGCTCGTCTCGCAACGCGCACGCTCCCTTCAACTTGGACCTCGAAAGAGCGTACCATCCGAGCCCCGGAGCGCCCGAGACGGACTGGAGTCTAGACTCTCGTCGCCCAGGGAACATAAACGTACACCCAGGCGTTCTCGTTTTTCGCGAGACCAGCCTCGCTGGCCACCACCGGGGTGATGTCTATGCCTGCGGGGTTCAGGACTTCGCGACCGTACTCGTCCTTGCCCCTGTTGTAATTGTCCTGGAAGGCCGCCTGTGCTTCAGGTAGACCGCGCGGGAGATCCTTCCACATTGTCCTGTACTTCCTCAGGGCGTACCAGTTGTCGTAGGTGTTCCACGGCCCCACCTCTTTGACCCTGGCCCACACCTTTGTCGAAGAGCCGCTCGGACGAATACGAACAGAGTAACCGCCGTCGAACTTGAGCTTGCGGTGCGGCATGGCGACCTCGCGTCTCGTATTTCCTATGTACTGGGTGGCGAACACCCTGAAGGTCATGCCAGTATCCACGGACGAGGTGGTCAGATAGGTGGAGGACTGCGCATCGAAAGTGTTCCGTTCTTGCTGCCATTGCGCGTCCACCCACCGCCGCAGGTCAGGCTGACTTCCTGGAGGCAGGATGTGCTTGACTTCTACTTTCGTCTGCGCGACGGCGGATCGAACCGACTCGTCGTACGAAGATGCGGCTATCTTCTGTTTCACCTGATCCCGGGGTAGCCCCCGGTTCACCCGTACCAGCTTCTCGCTCTTCGCGAAAGTTCCAGCCAGAACCCCGTTCTCGTGCCTGACGGCGGCGAGCACCTCCTCCATCTCGCCATCGGTCAGGGAAAACTCCCGCTGAAAATCCTCGACGTTCTCCGGGTTGGAGAGAAGAAATGAGATTACCGGCTTCTCGCGATCTGAATATGCAGAGTACTGCCTGGCCTGGACAGAGTCCGGATCACCAGCCACGCCGAGGCCAGCTACAAGGACCACCGACATGGCGGCAGCCACGAACATAACCGCCCGCATTCTCTCACCAGGGCTCCCACCGCTACCAGCGATTCGCAACATGGATGTGAGGGGCGTCAAACGCCCTCGAAACGGTATCATGGAGTCCCCCTCCTATTCGCGCCGACCCGCAAAGTATATCTGATTGCGTACGAAATGTTACACGGTCTCTACCCGGCAGTCAAAGTCGGAGTCTGCCTCAGTAGGCGCGGGCGAAGATCGCGGTCTTGCCTGGCTTGCCTGAGATGAGATCCGCGCCCTCCTGGCGGTCGAACGGCAAAAGGCGGATGGTTGCCTTGGTGTCGTCTTTGATCTTCTGTTCCGTCTCCAGCGTTCCGTCCCACGGGGCGGCCACGAACCCGCGTTTCTCAGCGATGATCTCGCGGAACTCGTTGTAGCTTCCGGCGAGGCGGGTGTTCGCGTCCCTGTACTCCTCGGCCTGCCGCATCATGTTGTCTTGAATCTCGATCAGCAGAGCTTGTATCCTTTCGGGCAGGCCGTCGCGCCCGACGAACTCCTTCTCCCCCGTGTCCCGGCGAACGAGCACCACCTGGTTCTTCTCGATGTCCTTCGGCCCGATCTCCACGCGAATCGGGACGCCCCGAAGCTCGTGCTCGTTGAACTTCCAGCCAGGCGAATGCTCCTCGTCCAGATCCGCCTCGACGCGCAGTCCCGCTCCTTTCAAGCCAGCGTGCAGCTTCTCTGCTTCGGCGCGTACCTCGGCCTTGTTCTTGCCGCGCCAGATCGGCACGATCACGGCCTCGACCGGCGCGAGTTTCGGTGGGATCTTCAATCCCCGGTCGTCGCCGTGGACCAGGATCAAACCGCCTATCACACGGGTCGAGAATCCCCACGAAGTCTGGAACGGATGCACCCTGTCCTGGTTTTCGTCGAGGAACGTGATGTCGAAAGCCTTCGCGAAGTTCTGCCCGAGGTCGTGGCTCGTGGCCGACTGGAGCGCGCGCCCGTCGCCCATGAGTGCCTCGCAGGTGAAGGTCTCGACCGCCCCGGCGAACCGTTCGGATGGGCTCTTCATGCCAGTGAGGACGGGGATGGCGAGCGTCTCGTAGAAACAATCCCTGTAGACGTTCAGCATCCGCAGGGTCTCCTCGCGGGCTTCTTCGGCTGTGGCGTGGACTGTGTGTCCTTCCTGCCAGAGAACCTCGGTGGTGCGGAGGAAAGGGCGGGTCACCTTCTCCCAGCGCACGAAGTTCGACCACTGGTTGATGAGGACCGGGAGGTCGCGGTAGCTGTGGATCCAGTTTCGGTAGAAATCGCAGATGATGGTCTCGGATGTCGGACGGACGGCTATGCGCTCTTCGAGATCCTCGCGCCCTGCCTGCGTCACCCAGGCTAC